>CAZGIA010000045.1:0-1557 GCA_964526075.1 uncultured Candidatus Saccharibacteria bacterium | reverse complement strand
ACCAAGCTCTACGCATACAAAAGTCCGCCTTCTCAAGAAGGGTTTTCTTCTGCTTCTTTAAACCGGTTTGTGCGTATGCGCGGTGGTTCATTTTATCTATCTGTAAGCCATCAGGTCGTTAATAATTCTTTCCGCTTCCACTATTGCCGCATCCGCTGTTTTGGAATTTATACTCGCGTTGTCCTTATAATCAGCTTCATTTCGTTTGCTACGCAATCTTCCTAATTGTCTTCCCATCTTGCTGATCTTGGGGTCTTCTTTTTGAGTCATTTCTACTATAACAGCCCTATGTATATCTTTTTGTGGAAGCTGATAACTAAAATGGGATTCCAAGAATATACGGCTTGTATGAAAAGCTGCATAATAAGACCTACTTACTACCGTGCGGCATGCTGCCTCGTCGTTTTTACCCTGTAAACCCCTTGAAAGGTCAAGAAATGCAATCCAATTGAAAGACATATTAAATATATCTAGCGTCTATATTGAAAAGCATGCTATTAATCTTAAGCACTTCGAAAACTGTATGATCTATACGATCTAAGCCGGGGGACATTTTTGATGGCCAGTCTTTTGACAGAATATACATAAAGAGTGTCATATCCTCTTCCGTTGATTCTAGGTCTCTAATAATTTCTAGTCTCAGGGGTTCGGATGGAAATTCTGTGCGAACAGTTTTAATGATATTCGAGAAATTAAGTTGTAGCTGTAGATTTCCATTAATGAGTTGCAGTACTTTTTCAGACTCATCTATGGCAATGTCTTTTCCAAGTAAATACTCCAGAGATATATCAGACGAATTATTATAGAGAGTAAGTGTGAGTACATCAGAATTATCCCAGATCTTGTATCTGAAATCTTGGGGACTTATGGCAGGCGCGCCAACATTTCTGTTGAGGACTTCGTCTGATACAATAGAATAAAAACTTCCCCGCAGACTAGGAAGGGTTGTTGACCAAGAGGTATTGATGGCAATTGACTCGGTTGGCATAAGGAAAATTATTTTACTATGCTAAAGTTAAATGGCAAATCCCCCGCCTTGTTCCCATCAACAAATATATCGATCCTGTATTCCCCCTCTTCCCTTAATGTCAGATTACTTAGATTTACGATCAGTCCGGCTCTCTTCTTCGGACTATCTCCATTGAGTATATGGTTTTGTTTTTCTATCACATCCTTGCCCGATGGAGATTTGCATATAATTTCAACATTGTATTTTTTCTTTTCTTCTGGTTGGAACTCAATAACAAGCGCTGTAGTTGGACGAACAGCAGGAATCTCCTTTGCCTGTATACCAGTAAAAATACCAATAATACCGGGGGTACCATTTTGTAAAAGAAAGGCGTATTCACACAATAGAGCAAGTGTTAATTTTGGCATTCTGTGAAGGTTATTTACTAATATTCCACCTCTTACTAAGAATAGCATCTAAAGAAGAAGTTGTAAAATAGAAAGTTGTCATATCAATTTCCACCCTACTCAATCCCGCAGCGTTTTTTGAGCGCGGCAAGGTCGTCAGGGGTCGGTTTCTCGTTGGTGCCTTGGTTGAGCCGGTACATG
>CAZGIA010000044.1:0-1643 GCA_964526075.1 uncultured Candidatus Saccharibacteria bacterium | reverse complement strand
TCTGCTCAGGATAAACAGCCAAAACCAAGAGCAATCCTTCAGCCATAGGATCCAAGCGACCGAGATATGTCATTTTAATATCCATGTATTCTGAATGTTCACTTTTATAACGTAAAAGACATTCTAAGGGTGTTTCTCCCAAGTTTTTGTATAAAATCAGTATTTCAGCTTTTGCATGCATTTAGGTATAATACGATAATGGCAAAGCTTGATACAGCGCCCTACAAGGGTGTTCAGGATTTCTACCCTGAGGATATGGCTAAGCAAAACTACGTTTTCTCTGTCTGGAGGAAGGTGGTTGAACAGTTTAATTATCAAGAATACAACGCTTCCCTCTTGGAACCAGCCGAGCTATATAAAGAAAAGAGTGGTGAAGAGATCGTCAATGAACAAACTTTCAACTTCATAGATCGTGGTGGACGAGAAGTGGTGCTCCGTCCAGAAATGACTCCCACCCTCGCTCGTATGGTCGCTGCCAGAAGGAAATCTTTGAAATATCCTCTACGTTGGTATTCGATCCCCAATCTTTTCCGTTATGAGAAACCTCAGAAAGGCAGGAGACGTGAACACTGGCAACTCAATGTCGACATCCTCGGAGTTGACACTCTTGAAGCAGACGTAGAGATCATCACTCTCGCAGACTCCATCATGCAAACCTTTGGCACCAAGCGTGAAGACTATGAGATTCGCATGAACACTATGGCCACCAACACAGAGAGCTTGGAGCAAATAATGATCAAACTCAAAGAAGCCGGGATCACCAATATCAAAGTAGATGACACCTTGAAGCGTGGTCAAGCTTACTACACTGGAGTAGTTTTCGAATTCTTCGACACCAACCCAGAGAATCCTCGTTCCATCCTCGGCGGTGGTCGTTATGACAACTTGATGTCATACTTTAATGTGGAACAACTCTCAGCAGTCGGCTTCGGTGCTGGAGATGTCACTATCAAGGACTTCCTAGAAACCCACGGTTTGCAGACACACTTCGATAAACTCAGTGTAAATGCGTAAAATAGTTTTCGATATCGAAACTCGCAATATCTTCAGCGATGTCGGATCTTCTGATCCCACTCTCCTTGATATTGCAATCGTTGGTATTCATGATTCCAAGACTGACACTTACTCCTCTTTCTCTCAAGAAGAACTCAAAGATCTCTGGCCTATCTTGGAGCGCGCAGATATGATCATCGGATTCTATTCAGAAAATTTTGACCTACCTCTTTTAAACAAATACTATCCTGGTGATCTGTCTAAGATTAAGCATTTAGATATTTTGAAAGAAATACGCAAACAATATGGTCGAGGTATGAGTCTCAACAAACTGGCTGTGGGGACATTGAACACTGGGAAATCTGGGGATGGCCTCGAAGCTGTGAAGTGGTGGAAAGAAGGCAAGATAGATCAGATCAGAAAATATTGTCTGGATGATGTGAAAATCACTAAAGAAATCTACGACTACGCCGTCAAAAATAAGAAACTAAGTTTCAAAGAGGGTCATAATGTGAAGGAATTCCCTATCAACACCGATGACTGGGAAAAGCCCATTGAAAACAAAATGACATTCAGTCTACCATTCTAACTTTTCCAAGGTATAATATCAGTCTAAACATAAAATTATGGAAGCAAACAAACAAGTAGAA
>CAZGIA010000043.1:0-1648 GCA_964526075.1 uncultured Candidatus Saccharibacteria bacterium | reverse complement strand
AATACCCACAATGATTAAGATAGATGTAGATGGTGCAGAAATGCAAGTACTGAGTGGGTCAGAGGGGCTATTGGGTGACAAGAGACTTCAACACCTACTTGTGGAAATTGAGGATACGGACAATGGAGTCATTGATTATTTAGGAAGATTTGGTTTCCGGACCATATCGATGGAGAAGGCTGGCGCTGGATTTGCCAACCATATATTTATAAGAAGAAACGGTTCTGAATAAGCTATTCCTTCTCCTTATGCATGTTCCATAACAATACATTCATTATAAGACCTAGGATATAAAGAAGCACGTGGGCTACAGCTAGGCCAAGTATTCCCCATGTCAAACCCAACAGCACATACAAAGATATTCTTAATAAGCTTTGTGTCATATTACTGAAGAACATGAGTTTCGTCAGTTTTTGAGATGCTAGAAGCAGGCTCACATATCTTCCTGGAATGGCAAATACAAAACCCAGCGCAAGTATTTGAGAATAAAAAATTGAATCCATGTATTGCGGAATAAGATATTTAAATATAAAAGGAGAAATGACAATATATGCCACGGAAATAATTGCACCTAGAAGCAGGCCTTGTAGGATTCTTTTGTAGAATACTTCATTAATCTCACTTTTGTTTTTACTAGAAAATTTAGGAAAGCCCATGTTCACCCAATCCTTTATAAATTTAGCTACTCTATCCGGTATAGCAAGTGCTAACATGTATACAGCAAGCTGTGAGGCTCCCCAATAATGAGTCAGAACGATTTTATCTATTTGCGAAGCTACAATTCCGATAAATCCTATGAAAGTAAGTTCCCGACCGTATTTTAAGGTTTCTTCATCTCTTTCTGACGACGGTTCAAATTTTTTGATAGTGAGGATATAGAAAATGACACTCGACGCTGTGGTCGTAAGAGCGTAAGTAGCGACCAACCATATCACCTCCCCACTTAGAATTATCGCAATTAACATTCCTACTACATATATCAAGGTGGAAATAGTGCTGTAGATATTGTTAAGTCGGAAGTTCCTTTTACCTTCAAGATAAGCCCCGTATGTACCAAGTGCCTGGTATAGTGGCAAAAAGAAGCTAAGTACTACGAAGGAAAGCGCGAGAGTGGAATTACCTTTTGTATAGTAGTAAAACCCAAGTACCCAAAACGCTAGAAGCATCAAGCTATTCCACTTCAACTGGTATTTTACGGAGTCCCTTAAGACTCCTTCCTTACCAGAAGCCACAGCTCTAGACACGGCTTGGTTCATACCGACTAGAGTGAAGATGTTCAAGATGCCTGCAAGCGAGAGGATGTATCGATAGATGCCGTACGTTTCTTTCGGCAAGAGGTTGGCGAAGCCGATAATGAGAAGCAGAGAAAGTAGGCCTCCTATCCCTTGTCCGAAAGTGACCCAAAAGCCACCTTTGGCAATATAAACCATATCTGCCTGGAAGAAGCCCTCGCTACCACGGAGCCATTGGTAGGCTTTATTTCGTAAGTTTTGCATAAACTGACCCCATGATAGGATAGTATTGATGAATTCTCAAATCTTACGGCGCATCGTTTTCATGGGACTTTTTTTGGTTCCCTTCATTCCCTTCTTAGTTTGGAGTTCGTTTTTTTTCCCGTTTATCACCACCAAGGCTTTCGCTTGGAGGG
>CAZGIA010000042.1:0-1740 GCA_964526075.1 uncultured Candidatus Saccharibacteria bacterium | reverse complement strand
GAAATTTTCAAATTCGGGGCAGGATACTTTGGAGGAATTCATTCGAAGGAAGACAACGAGCCTATTGACCCCATGATCTACATGATTACAGCGGCACTCGGCTTTGTGGCCCTTGAAAATGCCCTCTTCATCTTCGGCCCACTTCTTGAAAGTAACCTTACTCAAGGGATAATTACTGGTAATTTGCGCTTCATTGGGGCTAGCTTACTTCATGTAGTCTCTTCAAGCTTCATTGGTATGGCTCTTTCATTTTCATTTTATCAATCTCGGCTAGAACGGATCACCAAGGTCACTATGGGCTTAATAGCTGCTATTCTCTTCCATCTGGTTTTCAACCTATTGGTCATAAGTGGTAGTATGGGTGGCACTATTGCCTTCGCCTTGGTTTGGATTGGAGTGATTACTCTTATTTTCATATTTGAGAAGGTGAAAACGATTGCACGTTAGACATTTAGAGTTATAATAAATATAGTATGAAAAATAAACGAAGTCTTTTTGAAAGGTTAACAGGAGCTGTTCGACTTGAGGATGATGAGGAAATGGAAATGCTTCCCGCCACTAAGACTGGCGGGTCTGCTAATCCGTTTGGCGGAGAAGAAGCGGAGGAAGAAGCTCAACTCACCGTTGATGTTTTCCAAACTGCTTCCGAAATAGTGATCAAGACCATGGTCGCTGGCGTAAAGCCAGATGATCTAGATGTCTCCATCACTCGAGATATGGTTACTATTCATGGTGAGCGTGGAGAAGACCGTACTGTCCTTGGGGATGATTATCTTCATCGTGAGCTTTACTGGGGATCATTTTCAAGAACGATCAATCTTCCAGAAGAGATAGATGTCGATGGAGCTGAAGCTGTTGAAAAACATGGTATGCTCATACTCCGTTTACCCAAACTTGATAAAAACAGACAAACCAAGCTCAGGGTTAAAGGGAACTAAATGGTGCCACTGGCAGGAGTCGAACCTGCATTTAGGGTTTAGGAAACCCCCGTCCTATCCGTTGAACGACAGCAGCTTGAAGATCGGATTCGATTAAATTTAGCATACTAAAAGAAAGTTTTGAACCCACCCCTTGGACAAGGTCCGACCTTGTCCAAATAAGGTATAATATACTTATGTTCAGAACTCCATTTGCACCAGGAGAGTTTTATCATATTTACAATCGTGGCACTGAGAGAAGGAAAATATTCCTCAACCGTCGTGATTACGAAAGGTTTCTTGCGCTACTCTACTTAGCCAACGGAGAAGTAAGGGTCGACATCAAGCGACAAGGTCGGACCTTGTTGGATTTAATGGCTCAAGATAGGGGTAAGAAACTGGTAGATGTTTGCGCTTATTGCTTGATGCCAAACCACTTTCACCTCATATTAAGGGAGCTCGAGGAAGGAGGGGTAAGTAAATTTATGCAGAAGCTTCTTACAGGCTATACGATGTACTTCAATAAGGTTAATAATAGAAATGGTGTACTTTTTCAGGGTAAATTCAAATCTGAACATGCGGGTGAGGATCGGTATTTAAAGTATCTAATTTCCTACTTACATTTAAACCCTATAAAACTCATAGATCCAACGTGGAAAGAGGAAGGGATCAAGGATAAGAAAGCTGCAGAGAAATTTATTGATAACTACTCTTATTCAAGTTTTACTGATTACTGCGGACATGATCGTATGGAAAAATCTATCCTTTCGTTGGACGCAATGCCATCCTATTCTTCTACTCCAAAGGGCTTCCGCTCAAGTGT
>CAZGIA010000041.1:0-1778 GCA_964526075.1 uncultured Candidatus Saccharibacteria bacterium | reverse complement strand
CGTCAATAGTTTTTTTTCTTGAGGGGGTATTAGAAATGAGATTGCCAAGCGTGATAAGATGTTGAGTTTTATCAATAACAAATCCTGCATTCTCTGTAAAATTAATAACATTTTTTTTTAGGGCATCCCAGCGGACATCTAAATGAAGTATAGTATCATCGAAATCAAATATGATGAGCTTAATATGCATGGGTGCACCGCCTATTTCATTGGTAGCCCCTTTATCTTTGCTAATAATGAATCTCGAAAAGAAAATAGCGAACTGTTTTTCAGGAAAGCGATTTCACCTCGCTCACTTATCTGTGCTGTCTCAGCTGAAAGAGGAATTGAACCAAGAAAAGGCACGTCCATTTTCCTTGCAGCTTCTTCTCCATGCGACCCGAATACCTCTCCAGACATGTTTTCTATCAAGCCTAGGATTTTGACGCCAAGCTTCTTGGCCATGTTGCATGCGCGTGCGGTATCCAAGAGTGCTTCTTTTGTAGGTGCTGTAACAAGGATAAGACCATCAACAGCTGCGAGCTGCATTGCAGAAAGAGGTACGTCTGCTGTGCCTGGGGGAAGGTCGATTACAAGATAATCCAACTCACCCCAATCCACTGCCGAAAGAAAGCTTAGAAACATGTTGTGCTTCACTGGACCACGGATGATTATCGGTTCCTCACTTCCGGGATTTAGGAGGGCCGTGGATATCACCTTAACGCCTTGGTGCACAATAGGACGAAGTACATTGCTTTCCTTGACCACAATACCTTTGATGAACAGGAATTTTGATATATTTGGACAGTCTATGTCCGCATCGAGCAGACCAACTGAATGGCCTGCGTGTGCAAGAGAATAAGCAATATTTACAGAAATAAACGTTTTACCAACGCCCCCCTTCCCACTGTGAACACCAAGCTTATACATTTTAAGTCGTTCTAGTATTTTCTTCTGGTCCTCGAATGGATTCTCCATGGTAAAGTGTCGACAGTTATCTTTTTAATGATTGGATGAGTAAAAAGTGTATGAAAGATGAAAATGTACCAGTTAGGATAGGGAGAACACCTGAAATAGTTGGTATTGTACTTGCGCGCGGACAGTTGGATAAGTGAGATGATGGAGGAAGACAGAGGCGCGATGGAAAAGCCAAGGAAGTTCGAGATACCAAAACCAGTTGCAATTGGTGATATTGTTGATGTAACGATAGAAAGCCAAGGCGGGCAGGGAGATGGTATCGCGAAGGTAGATGGTTTCGTGATTTTTGTGAAAGGTGTGAAAAAAGGAGAGAGTTGCAAAGTAAAGATAACAGACGTAAAACGTACTTATGGTGTAGGCGAAAGGCAATAGTTATTTCACTAGCCAGAAATTTATAAAAGAAAGTAGGAAGAGAAACGCAACTAAACCAAGAACCACCTGTGGTGAGTGTAATAAATCCGGCTTGAAGCCACTACTATTTCTTGAAGGTACATCTCCCAAAGAGGTACCATTTTCTGTTATCGATCCGTTATAAGAAAGCATCCTACTGGTAAGTTTATCATCGTATTGGGCAGAACCAAGACAGCTGTCATTTACAACAATGGAGAGATTATTCTGACCAAGACCTGTATAGGTATAGTTGAATTCATAGATATATGAAAAAGAATTGTTATCTGCTTCTAGAGGGAGTGGTGTTGTTTCATTTCTATATTCTGACCAATCACTTTCATTTGTCTTATTTGAACTTATCTGTTGGAGGCCATATTGATTTTCTATTACTTCAAAATTATGGAGGGTGAAATCCTTTGATAGGTTGTCAT
>CAZGIA010000040.1:0-1951 GCA_964526075.1 uncultured Candidatus Saccharibacteria bacterium | reverse complement strand
GGTAGGAATAATCAGGGTAGCTTGGGTAAGATGGGTAATCGGGATAGGACGGATAGCTTGGATAAGCTGGAGATTCACAAGAAATTGTACGTAAACAACCAATACCACAACCACTTGTACCGTAGGTAGTACGGGGGCCAGAATCACAACTTGGCACAGGCGCGTCACATTCATGTGGGACACAAGCATAGTCGGGATAGTCTGGATCGGGATAGTCGGGATAAGATGGAGATCCAGGAAGACAATAAAAAGTCGGTTCCCCACAAATATCCCCGGCATAAATACACTGTCCATCACATTCATCAAAACTAAAGGAACATTGCGGACCAAGTGGATCAAATTGGAAACCATTCTGACAAGGTACAGCTAAAACACTTCCCGAAAATGAAAAGAAGGCAACAGCAAGAAATATGAAGAGAAAGAAAATACGCTTAATCATTGATTTTCAATAATAATGATAGAGACTAATGTTCTTCCTTCACCAGAGGCAGTAAACTCAGCATAAACGCTATAGTTTAAAAGGGTGAAGTCAGCCACTGCTGCAGAGAGACTGTAAACTGATTTTACATCTCTACGTTCCTTCGTAGTTCTACTCAACAAACCGAAGTATGTTTCTTGGAGAGGCATATTGACACTATAGTTCAAGGAATAACCTGTAGAATTATTGTCGTATGACTTTTTTTCTATACTAATAGAGCTACTTGAAGTAGCTACTAATCCTGCTAATTCCTTGGGTAATTGAGAAACTGAGATCACTTCTATCTTAGTAGAATTAGCTTCTTGAAAGGATGATGAGATGGTTCGCTTCGCTGCTTCCAATTGTACTTGAGGAGCCAGGTCATCAAGTTTTGTAACTACCTTCTGAGTAGGTTTGGAATACAGAGCGATGACTATAAGTAAAATAACAATACCAATACCAAACCATAATTTTTTTAATGAAAAGATCCTCTCTTCCATAGAATAAATATAACATGGAAAATTTTATTACTTCAATGTAAAAATATTCCAAACAAAGAGGCCGGGATCTTTCCCGGCCTCATCACTCAACTTGGAAGTAATAGGTCTGATCTCGGTAAAGCCGAAACGCAGACGAGTTACTCATGAAAGGTCCAGTGTAGACCGTGACAAATTGAACGGTCCTATAGCAAAGAGATGGACCAGTACACGGCTTGAAAGCCCTCATCCATACTGACGCCTCCTGAAGACCCTCACTGAATGGCTGGCTTGTCACCAAACCTGGAAGGAGGATGACCGGTGCTAATCCTACCTGAGTTTGAAGAAGAGCCATCGCCCAACCTCGCCCTCCACCCGAATTCATTACGAGAACTCGGACTTCAAGGTCAACAGGGGTAGGTACTGGCTCCGTACCCTCGATCTTTACACCATTAGCATAGAGACCAAGTAGCTTGACGTCGTATGACAGAGGACTTAGGCCCAAATGAATCTGAACAGCCGAGTCAGAAACCGAAACCTTGCCTTCTGACATACCAAATCCGAAGGCCTCTGCGGTAATCCGATACTCCCCAGGTAAGAGGTTGTCGAAAGTGAGAGATCCTCCCTCGTATTTCTTGCTGGAGGGAGTCGTCGGACCCGTGACTAATACAAACGAATCTACCAATCTAACGCCCTGCCCGGCCACCTGCCCAGAGAGGGTCACAGTGATTGACCCTCTTGCAACTGGTGATCCAGACTGAGTTGGCGAAGTGGGAGTACCCCCACTGCAAGCACTGGCCGTAGTCACGATCAGCGCCAGAAGCGCTACTACAAACGCACGCGACTGAAAACAGACCATGGCAATCCTCCAAAAGAGATTGACAATGAGAACTCAGTACACTGACTTTGTCTATTGTAAGTAGACCCCTTTTAGTGGTGAAAGTCAAGACAAATTTCTATAAGATTAACAATCCTCCCCTAAAACTCCTGAAAAACAGGATTAAGTTGAACCAGCACT
>CAZGIA010000039.1:0-1998 GCA_964526075.1 uncultured Candidatus Saccharibacteria bacterium | reverse complement strand
AACCGTACCGGAAACCGACACAGGTGGGTTGGTAGAGAATACCAAGGCGAACGAGTGAGAATTCGTTAAGGAACTCGGCAAAAAAGCGGCCGTAACTTCGGGATAAGGCCTCCCAGCACCACTTTTGGGTCTTAATCTTAATAGTGTAGAATAAGATCATGTGGGTATACATTATTCAACATGATCAAACAAAGCAGATATACATTGGTAAGACAAAAGACCCTGATCGCAGATTGAAAGAACATAACTGGAATCAGCAAAAAGCAACAAAACGAAATAGTGGGAAATGGATTCTGACCTATGCGGAAGCATATAGGAATCCCAGAGATGCAGAAATACGAGAGATGCGATTGAAAAATCATGGAAGAGCAAAACAAGAACTGTTCAAGAGAATTGAGAACAGCATGATTACTTGAGACCCAAAAGTGGTGCTGGGCGCAGCGAAAGTACCCCTGGCGACTGTTTACCAAAAACACAGGTCCCTGCAAACTCGTAAGAGGATATATAGGGGCTGACGCCTGACCAATGCGGGAATGTTAATCGTCTTTGTCGTATGTTGTTTACTCAATGTACGGCTCTAGGCGCCAAGCACCCGTCAATGTCCGCGGTAACTATAACCGTGTTAAAGTAGGTAGCGCTGCTTTAAAAAAATCTGACTATTTGCTGGAAACTCTGGTGTATCTGGTACTACTAAGGTATACTTATCCTTATGAGTATACACAGTAAAAATGTATCCAGTGCAGACAATCAGCAGGAAAGACAAGATTACTATCTCGGGTGGGTAGTGGGATTTGTCGACGGAGAAGGATGTTTCTCGGTCGGAGTTTTTCGAAATAAGGTCCTCAAAAACGGATGGCAGGTGTTTCCTGAATTTGTCGTGACGCAAGGTGAAAAAAGCTTATTCGCGCTCGAAGAACTGCAAAAGTTTTTTGAGTGCGGTAAAATTTTCATCAACAAGCGTTATGATAATCATCGGGAATCACTCTATCGTTATTGTGTTCGACCAACGAAAGATATCCGCGAGAAAATTGTTCCCTTCTTTCAAAAATACCCGCTACGCACCGCGAAACGAAATGATTTCAATCGATTCGTAAAAATCATCTCAATGATGGAGCAAAAGATTCATCTTTCTCAAAGAGGGATGAAAACAATTGCAAAAATTGTTGAGCAGATGAATCGAAAGAAACCATCTCAGTATCTTGAATCCTCAGAGACTATACGTCAGAGCTTACGCAATCCCCAACGACTGATTACTAATTTCTAAAAATTTTAGAAATTAAAAATTAGAAATTGGTAGTTGCGTTAGCAAGATATAGTCCGATCTCCATGGCGACATGGAGGATCTCCCCGCCCATACTTACATGGACAAAACGGGGAGTGATAACGTAATGAGCGCAATTCCTTTTCGGGTAAGTTCCGAAGCGCACGAAAGGCGTAACGATCGGGGGACTGTCTCAACGAATCGCTCGGTGAAAATACAATTCCGGTGAAGATGCCGGATACCTGTGGTTAGACGAAAAGACCCCGGGAGCTTTACTGTAGCTTGATATTGGGTCTAGTGTGCTTATGCGTAGCATAGATGGGAGAGGTTGAAGGTGTTGTTTCGGCAGCACTGGACTCGTCAGTGAAATACCATTCTTAAGCTTGCTAGATTCTAACTGGTTGAGAACACCATAGTGTTCATAAATCAAAAATTCAAAATCCAAAATTCAAAATAATATAAAAATTCTAAGTTTTAAATTTTAAAATTAGAATTTGTTTTGAATTTTGTGCTTTGGATTTGAAATTTGTGAGCTTCATGGTGAAGCTCAACTGGGACAGTGTCTGGCGGACAGTTTGTGTGGGGCACATGCCTCCCAAAGAGTAATGGAGGCGTCTATTAAGGTCGGCTTAGCGCGGATGGAAATCGCGCTGGACCCGCAAAGGGAAAAGCCGGCTTGACTGCAAGGCGGATATGCCGCGCAGGTGCGAAAGCAGAGCTTAGTGAACCGATGGCTA
>CAZGIA010000038.1:0-2040 GCA_964526075.1 uncultured Candidatus Saccharibacteria bacterium | reverse complement strand
CTGGCGATGATGTTGCGAGATTATTTAAAGAAAAGAAATTTATTGAAATTGCGCGCTATAATGTCGGAGATCTTCGAGCTACTCGCGACCTCTATCGATATTGGAAGGAATACCTTGATATATAAGGCCCTTCGAATTACGAGACAATTTTTTTAATATTTAGGACGTCGGATGTCCCGAATATTGCGTCAATGTTAGGACATCCGACGTCCTCATATGAATTTCATAATACAAAAATAAGAAACCCCGCTATTTGGCGGGATTGAGGATGAGCATCTTGATTTCAAGTTTGGGAAATTTTTCTGTAAGAAGCTTTGCTGCAGCTCTTAATTCAGATTGATGAAATCCGATCTCTTCTTCCCGAGTCTTGAATTTTTCACTTCCTCCATATGCACCAGAGTCTAAATGATTTGCAAGGATCACCCTCTTGACGCCATGCAATCGTATCCCGATCTCGATATCCTCAAGCGCAGTTAATTGTCTATGTGGCTTAGCTTGTGGAGTAAGATTCTTTGCTCCTCCAGCATATCCGCAATGATCAAAATCTTTTACTCCGAGTAATTTCATCTGAGCCTCACGATCCTCGGGAAGGCGATAATCGATGCAGGTGATGAGCAGATTTTCCGTTCCGTGTTTTCCCATGATGTATTATAAAACTCTTTCGAGTATAGCCAAAAGAATTCATTTGTCAATTTATTGTATAAGACGGGTACCTTGGTAACACTCTCAGATATCGGGCCTCGTAGTTAATGGGTGGCAGATAGTTCAAAGTCTGATGGGGTCTCCTGAAGTTGTATTCAACCAGCCACTCAGTTAATCGTTGATTGAATAATATGACATTGTCCGTAAAATTGCCAAGCTGGATAAACTCTTCTTGGAGAGTTCGGTTAAAGCGTTCATTCACCGCATTATCCTTGGGTGTCTTGGGACGAGAGTACCATTGGGGAATCTTGAGTTCCTGGCAGGCTTGGGCAAAGGCTCCCTGCCACTCAGTGCCATTATCATGCCCCATGTTAGCTATTTGGCTATCAATCAGGTAGTAGAGTCGTTTCAGGAAATCAGAGGCATTCTTTGATGATTTTGAGGTATACATCCTGGCAAAAGCTATCTTGGAGTGGTGATCTATGGCAGTGAAGATGTATCGCTTCACTCCATGCCAGTAGATAACTATGGTATCTACACACCATAAGAAGCCAGCTACCTTCTTTTTCTTAAGCTGAGTGATCTTGTTCTTTTTAGTGGCTTGTTTGCGCTTCTTGGCAATTCTGGCTGTTTTGAGGGGGTGGTAATATAGGCCCTTCTTTTCAATGACTTTCTGTATTTTCCAGGAGCTTATCTGGTGGCCATATTCCTCCTCATAATACCTGACTAGCTTGAGCTTGCCATATCTGATATATTTCTTTCGAAGGGCAACGATGTTTGCTTCCTGCTCGGGGGTAATCTGTCGCTGCCTTTTTCGTTTGGGGGCATAATTGCCAGTCTCGAGTGTTGAGAGATTCCTTGAATCATATCTTGTATGCCAGTAATAGAAGGTTTTCCTGGCTATACCGAAGTAGCGGCAGGTTTGGGCCACATTCTTGTGTTTGTAGTAATAATCGAACCAGTGGAGCCTTCTTTTGGCTTCCGGAGAGAGCTTTGATAGATACGACCAGCGATAGAATGAGCCATAACCCCGTACCCACCTGAATTTGAAGATAGTTTTCATGGTAACACCTTGTTTTATTAATTTTCCGACGAGTTTTTAATCTTTTCTAATTCTAAAAGATCTACGTCAGAGGTGTTACCAAGGTATCTCATCTTTTGCAGCATGTGAATAATTTTCTAACCTCGACTGAAAAAACCTCATTTGACTAGTCGGTATTTTTATTTATACTAAGATACGGAAATGGCAAATAATCAAAGAGATTTTTATCAAATTCTTGGAATAGAAAAAAATAGCTCTGAAGAAGAGATTAAGAAAGCATATCGCAAGCTTGCGCATCAATACCATCCTGTTAAGAAGGGTGGGGATGAAGAGAAGTTTAAAGAAATCAATGAGGC
>CAZGIA010000037.1:0-2097 GCA_964526075.1 uncultured Candidatus Saccharibacteria bacterium | reverse complement strand
CCAAAGTCCTCGCCGCCATCCGCGAGTCGGGCGAAATTACTCCCGAAACCGAAACAGCACTTAAGTCGGCAATCGTTGACTTCGGGAAGAATTATTTCAAATAATTTTCGTTGATGAAAGATGATTTCGACACATGGAATGTGAAAAAGAAAGGGCTTGACAAAAACAAGCGGGATCTTTTGTTCAAAGAGGGAGAAATCTGGTGGTGTTCAGTAGGCAAAAATATCGGTGAAGAGGTGTACGGAAAAGGCACAGAATTTCGACGTCCGGTGGTAATCTTGAAGAAGCTCTCACATAATTCCTGCATTGTCATTCCAACCACCACAAGACCTCGCGAAGGTTCGTGGTATCATCGGCTTCATGTCGTAGAGAAAGACCGATGGGTAATGATGAATCAGATGCGTTTCATTTCAGCAAATCGTCTTTGGGTACGCGAATCCAGCCTTTCAGGAGATCAATGTGCAGAATTAAAAAAGTCCGTAGCGCAACTGCTTGGACTTTGAGAAAATGGTCACCGAGCCGAAGCTCGGATCAGTGGGTTACCCCAAATGTAAATATAGGTTAGCAAATATGAAAAATAAAGTCAAGTTTGAGATTCTGAGACAAGAAAAAACCGCCCTTCGGCGGTTCTTTCTTTTTCTCCCCCACCCGCCTGTTACTTCTGAACTTCACAAGCAGGTGTTGGTGTGTGGGTCGGCCTCAACGGAAGTCCGAATCGGCGTCGGTTTTCCAAACTAACACCAATGGTGTTTAGAAAACCCAAGCTCTTGCCCCAGTTCAGATGGCAACAAGAGCATTGTTCCACTATAGTGTATCGCACCTTGAATTTTTTGCCAAACTTGATTATAGTGTAACGGTATTTTGAGTATACATTGTCTCCTTCGGCAAGAATTATTCTCGATAATTTGATTTGATGATAGAAGCTCAACAGTGTACGCTCTGGAGGATACACATAAGACCTAAAGGACCGGATGGTAAGGTTGACCAGCAAAAATCTATAGACCTTTGTTTAAGAGAGAAGGTTATTGGTATTGGCTGGGGATTTCAAGGTGAAAAACCACCAAAGTCAGTTAAAGAATTTTATCAGCGTGCGAAAAAAAAGTTTTCGGGCAAAGGTTGGAAGAGCGCAGCCAATGCAATTATCAGTCCTGAAGAAACGGGAATGAAGGTTAACGACTTAGTCTGGATGAGGAATCTGAAAGGAGACTATTATCTCGGGCGAATAACTGGAGGCTGGAATTACCTTCATGAGGGAGAATTTGGGGAACACGACATAGTCAACATGAGGCCGTGTGATCTTCATCAGGTAGATAAGCGTATTCCTGGTTCGATAGTTAATGGGTTTGTGTCGCGTCAGACAGTTTGCAGAATCCACAACAAAACGGCGCTCACATTTTCCAGGATTATCTATAATAAGATTAGCGGAAAGAAGCATTATGCGGATATTGATGTTAAGGGACTGAATATATTCAGTTTACTGTCCGCCACAGACCTGGAAGATCTAGTGGGACTCTATTTGCAACATGAGCGAGATTATATGCTCATACCAAGTTCAAGAAGCAGGAGAAACGATAGCGCAAGATACGAATATGAGCTTGTGCATAGAAAAACCGGAAAGAGGGCGTTTGTGCAGGTGAAAAGTGGCGAACTGTTAAATCCTGATGACTATCGCGATAGCGATGGAAAGTATTATCTTTTTTGTCCCGCCGGTTACAAACGAGAAGAAAAGAGTGTTAAAGTTGAGACACTTCGGAAAGAGGAAGTAGAAGACTTTTTGTATCGGGAGAAAAGGAAGATGCCTTACTACATAAGGATGTGGATTGAATACTTAAATAAGGAACGCGATTAGAATTTCAAGCTAAATGTCCACCCTACTCAAGAGTACGAAGAACATCCTGTCTGCGTGTACGCACAGGCAGGCAAACAGATTCGGTTTGTGAAATAGAAACAGATTTGATACGATATAAACCTATGGCAATTGACTGGACAAGCATCTGTAAAAAGTACAAAGGACTATGGGTGGCTTTGCTCGACGACCAGCAAACAGTGGTTGGAAGCGGAAACTCCATCGGGAAAGCACTAGAGCAGGCATTAAGA
>CAZGIA010000036.1:0-2109 GCA_964526075.1 uncultured Candidatus Saccharibacteria bacterium | reverse complement strand
TTATTGTTCATCCTCATTTTTGATGATAAAATTAAAGTTAATATGATCCTTTTTGATAATGTTTCTAAAATGTATCCAGATCAGTCAATGGCACTTGATTCTGTGAGTTTCTCGATTGAGCCAAAGGAGTTTGTTTCTATAGTGGGTCCTTCTGGTGCCGGGAAGACTACTCTCCTCAAACTTCTACTTGCAGAAGAGCGTCCCAGTAAGGGTCGAGTCTTGTATTATGATACAGACGTTCATACTCTCCAGAAGAAGGAGATCAACAATTTCCGTCGCAATGTGGGTATGGTTTTCCAGGATTTTCGTCTTCTCTCAAATAAAACTGTTTATGAAAATATTGCTTTCACTATGGAAGCCTCAGGGCGCAGTGACGAGGAGATTGAGCAGGATGTACCGCATGTGCTTGAGTTGGTGGATTTGTTGCCGAAGATTTGGAATTTCCCCCACGAACTTTCAGGTGGAGAGAAGCAAAGAGTGGCTATTGCCAGAGCTCTTGTAAACGAACCAGATGTAATCATCGCAGACGAGCCGACAGGGAACTTGGATCCAGTCAACACCTATGATGTCGTTCAGATTTTGAAAAAGATCAATGACCTAGGCACTACCGTTATTCTCACCACTCACAATAAGGGTATTATTGATTCATTGGGGAAACGCGTTATCGCTATGGAGAAGGGGAGAATTATTCGTGATGATAAGAGTGGCAGATATTTTGGATAGCTTACATGCTTCAATATAGTAAAATATATTTATGACTGAGAATGCAAATACATGGACGAAGCTGAAGAGAGTCATGAGGGCTGGCCTCTTCAATTTCTGGAGGAATGCTACGGTTTCGCTTGCTTCCGTCTTGATCATGATGGTGACTCTACTTGCTATTGGATCTCTCTCCCTCTTTGGGGCGATTCTCGATACTTCACTCGCTGAACTGAATAACAAGATTGATATCAATGTCACATTTGTCACTAGTGCAAAGGAACAAGAGGTACTTGAGGTCAAACAGACTATTGAATCTCTTCCCGAAGTACTTCTGGTCACTTACGTCTCACGCGAGAATGCTCTTGAGAAATTTAAGGAGCGCCATAAGAATGATCAGTCCATCTTAGCTGCTCTCGATGAGCTCGGCGAAAATCCACTTGGTGCTGTACTCAATGTAAAGACGCGTGACCCATCACAATACGTTTCGGTAGCGCAGTTTCTCGAAGGTGATAGCACTCTTTCAAATGGTGGAGTAAGTGTTATCGATCGGATAAATTATTTTGAAAACAAAACAGCTATTGATCGTCTGAGCGCCATTATTTCTTCAGCTGATCAACTAGGCTTCATTATGACCATTGTTCTGGCTGTGATCTCCATGCTTATCGCTTTCAATACTATTCGTCTTACTATTTATATTGCTAGAGATGAGATTGCTGTGATGCGCCTGGTCGGAGCTTCAATGACCTACATTCAAGGGCCATTTGTGGTTGTAGGAATTATCTATGGAGTAGTGGCAGGACTGATCACTCTTTTACTTTTCCTCCCCATAACCTATTGGCTTGGTTCTCTCACTGAAAACTTTCTCACTGGGTTTAATCTCTTTTCGTACTACGTTCGCCATCTGCTTGAGATGGCTTTCATCATACTTTTCTCCGGTATGGTGATTGGGTCACTTTCGAGTATTCTTGCTATTCGAAGATATTTGAAGGTGTAGGAGATCAACAAGAGCACTTGGATTCGGCTTCGTTACATTTTTCGCACTTGGCCTGCATTTTGGCACCTTGCTTACAAGTATGGAAGTGCATTGGATCATAGTTTCCACTCAAGAGTCCACACTCGGGGCATTTCCAATAAGGTGCAGGCCCACCACATTTGGCACAAAGGTGGCTAGAAAATTTCTGATAAATGTTTGTACTCATGCTTCTAATCATAGCAGAGAATTAATTGAAAAAAGCGCCAAAGTGGAGTATCGTAGCAAGATTGTTAGTTAGTTAGAAAATTAATTGCTGGATCGTCTAATGGTAGGACTATCGCCTCTGAAGCGGTGTATCTTGGTTCGAATCCAAGTCCAGCAGCCCTTCTTCCCTTCGGTCATCAGGGCCTTCGGCACTGATATACAACAGCAAG
>CAZGIA010000035.1:0-2118 GCA_964526075.1 uncultured Candidatus Saccharibacteria bacterium | reverse complement strand
GGTAGGAATAATCAGGGTAGCTTGGGTAAGATGGGTAATCGGGATAGGACGGATATGAGTAATCAGGGTAGGAAGGGTAAGATGGATAATCTGGGTAAGATGGATAATCTGGGTAATCGGGATAGGAAGGAGAGGGTTCTGATTTATTACACGATTCAGCTACACACCCACTTTCGTTGGGACAATCGTAACTATAAGCAACACAAGAACCATCACATCGATTAAAACTGGTTTTGGGACCACAATAATTACCCCCACAATTTTCTGCCAAGCACCAATTGGCAGCGTTCGCATTATTCGGCATAAAAAGATTTAAAAAGAAAAACATCCCCAGAAGGCTTAAAAATAAAAGAGACTTTTTCATATTATTTTTTCTCAAGTAGCAAGATACTGATTGACGAATTGTCCATGTCTATATATTTGACTTGTATTTTCAGTTTGAATTCTTCGTTTTCTTTCTCGATGAGACCAGCCGTGTTGAGCCTAGAGGCAGAAATTGCGCCCCAGTTGGCGGAAGTCAGAGTGTAAAAATAAAAATAAGCGTCGATTAAATCCATATTGATGGTGTAAGACAAACGCCAACCCTCTCTACCTTCTTCGGCAAAAACGAAACTTTCGATCAATAAATCTTGCGTTGTTAGATTATAAACAAACTCTTCAATCTCTTTTGGCAATTCTTTGAGCAATACCTTTTTCGATTCTCTCACTTCAGGAAAAGAAATTTTAGATTGACTATTAAGAGAGTTGTGGGCTTGAGAAATGGCCTCTTCGGTTAGTTCCCTCGAATCAATAGCAGGTACATTTCTAAGGAAAATTACTTTTTCACTTTTGTCTAAAGACCGAAAATAATACAAAGCGCCAAGGATAAACACAACGGCTAGACAAAAAAATAAAATAATTTTGGCCAGACGATTGTTAGAACTCTTATCTTCCATAATTCTATTATAATCAGGAACCTATCGGAAAGCTATCAACAAAGTAGCCTCCCCCTTGCGAGGTCGGCTACAGATCTTACATTGCAATTCATGATACAACTAACTATTGGCCAGTGTCGGGAAATCGGTTCCCTGGCTGACGCAGAAGCGAAAGCCTCAGTAGTAGTTTTTCAGCAGTGGAGAAACCCATTACTGAAGTAGTAGGATCATTTTTCATAACTCCGTCAGAAAGGTCGCTGAACGAGAGTCCGGAGGCAAACAACAACTTACGCAAGGCGACCAGTTGAATCTGTGCCTGTGCTACTGAAGAATATATCATAGATCCCCCTATGATATTTGATCCCCGACTTGTTCGCATGCCTGTCTCTGAGCCAACGCTAATACTGAATGCCGCTCCACCACCAAGCGTTACGCCGTCAATTCCAATCAAAACAACTTTGAATGGGACTGCAGGCGGTCTGACATGATTATTGAAGGCTTCCATCAGCATATTTGCCGCATCCCTGTGTACGCTTATTACACGCGCATTGTTCACAAGTTCAGGGGCAAAGGCCAAGTCAATAGTCGAATTGACCGGTCTCATCAGAGTGGAGAGGTTTCCGTAGATGAGAGCTTGGGTAAACTCTGCTGTAAAGCCTGCTCGGACCGGCCACAGCGAGAATTCCTCTTGCTCCTCCAGGACAGTTTCCCTGGTCAGGAAACCTTCTGTTTCAATAGTGATAGGGCTCGTCCGAGTAGCGTTATCGAACACCACTCTGCCATCGTCGTCGGACACTTTGATCTCCGGCACTGTTGCGCGAAGAGTGACCTTGGCTCCAGCGACCGGCTGGAAGGTCTCTCCCGACACAATCCTTATCACTCGCTGGTTCCCGCTGGTAGTGGGAACTGTTAACGAAGGACTGGTGGGATGAACTATCCCACCAGAGCAGGCGCTAGTCACCACGATCAGCGCCAGAAGCGCTACTACAAACGCACGCGACTGAAAACAGACCATGGCAATCCTCCAAAAGAGATTGACAATGAGAACTCAGTACACTGACTTTGTCTATTGTAAGTAGACCCCTTTTAGTGGTGAAAGTCAAGACAAATTTCTATAAGATTAACAATCCTCCCCTAAAACTCCTGAAAAATATTGAGCATCTTCAGATTGAGGAGAATATGGTACACAAACTCCCTCACACCA
>CAZGIA010000034.1:0-2171 GCA_964526075.1 uncultured Candidatus Saccharibacteria bacterium | reverse complement strand
AAACTGCTCGCCTCCAGAGCGAGACTTGGGGGTTCAAGTCCCTCTGCCCCCGCATATTCTTTTATAATTCAGTTTAATTGGATTACAAAAGAATATATAGTAGAGGATTCGAACCCCAAAAAGGGGGTCGGGGAAATTGGGTATTTCCCCGTATAGGCCATTCGGCTCTGAGAGCCTCAGGTTCGATGAGAAATTATTCAAAACCGAGGGTTTTGAAGGAGAAGCGGAGCGACGACGGGTTCTAGCGAAGCGGAATCCTCTCGTCTCCGCCAGATTGGCAACTTTGAACCTATGGAAAATACTAAAGATTTACAAGAAAATTGGAAAAAACAGCTTCGAGAACTAAGTGAAAATCTCACGACCAATGGGGCTATGCCCCAGCACCTTGCTGATAAGCTTCTTGAGGAAGATTTATCCCTTAAAGACAAACTCTCTTTTACCGAGGTTGATTCTCCTAAACTTGGAGGAAAGCTCGATGAGGTGGAAGGTCTCAATGTTTTGGCTGGCTTGCAAAGCAAGACTCATAAGGAAGGATGCCTAACTCTTTTTCGAGCAGTACGCTTCCCCACATACAAACGAATGCACGGACTGGTGTATGGAGGCGGGTATGTTGTCTCTAATTACGAGCAAGAGCGTATTCTGGAGTTTTATCAAGATGAAAACTATATTCAAAAACGAGACAGTATAAAAGCCGATGATCGTTTCTGGACTCAACCACAAGAAAGAGTGGTCAACGGACTACCTCTATTCTCACTCGTGAATGATGCATTGCAAATTCACCGTGCCTACCGAGGAGAGGATGATCAGATGGTTATTATTGCTCTTCACATTCCACAGAAACTCATTGAGAGTCGCAAAATTAAATTGATCGCAAATACTGCTATTGATCTTGACTATACGAATGATGACAGAGATTTCGAGATAAAGGATTTTTGGAAGGACAACGGAACATATGAGATCGATTTTGAAGCTCTGCGCGCCCGCGGCATTGACCTGCACGAAATGTACACTCGTGACTTGCCCTTAGACTCAAAAGAAGCAAAGGCGCTTGGCATCACTCAGGATTTCTTCCTACTCGATATTTACCGGATTAAAGATCAAGACCCGATCAATGCTCTCTTTGAAGACACAAAACTTCTAAAAGAGAACAAATATTTCTTGCATGGTTTCTTTGGTGATCAAAACATCTTTGGAAGACGAAAGTCTTGCTATCTTCCGTATAAATGCTATAAAATCCATGGTAGATAAAAGTAAATCAACGATACAAGAAATTATCGAAAAAAGTGGTAACTCTTTTCATTCTCGCGTGGTCAATAAGCTTCGCGAATTAGAATGGGGTGTGCTTGTCAGTCCTCATTACAGCGATAACTTCACCGACAAGCCACGCGAAATAGATATTATTGCGGAAAAGAAATTTGATGTGCATGAGTTTATCCATGACTGGCTTGGCACGGTTAATGTACGTCTTTTCATTGAGTGTAAATACATACCTGACGACATAGTGTTTTGGTTTGAGAAGAAGGATATAGAGCGGGCTACTCAACGTATTATGCGGGATACTGGGATGGAAGACCCTCGAAGAAATACAGAGATTACTAAACATCACTACTACACCGATGTTCCTGTGGCTAAACTTTGGGCATCAAATTCCAAGAAAAGCGAAGATAACGAAATAATTAACAAGGCTATTAACCAGGTATTAAACGGAACGATTTACTATCGCCAGCGTGGAGATCTTAAGATTGCCCCGAGCAAGAATGGCTACATAGACCGTGTGCTGAGACGAGTATCGTATCCGATCATCGTAGTTAATTCCTTTGATAATTTTCACTCCACTCCTATGAATGGAAACGGTGAGAATCAACCGATAACCGAGCCGTTTGTCTTAGAGGTTAACTACGCTTATACCGACAAAGACCGCAATAGTGTTAGCGAGTATTTTCTAATTGATGTTGTAAGTCTAGACAAACTGCCAGAGTTGCTTGCTTCAACCATTGAAGGAGTAGACGTTGCCTTACTTTCTGAAAAACTCCGATGGGATAAGCGTATTGCAGGACGTGAAAGTAGATCTCAGAATAGTCGTGGTATTGAGGACTACATGTAGTTATTTAATTGAATAATCGACTTCGTTTTTACCTTTGGTTGATTTTGGTTTTGGTACCTCAAACCAT
>CAZGIA010000033.1:0-2308 GCA_964526075.1 uncultured Candidatus Saccharibacteria bacterium | reverse complement strand
ATATGCAGCGTCATGCAGCAGAATTTTGGCATGGAATTACCCCGGAGGAATTTACAGCCATAGGATTAGAAGTTATAGAAGAAAATTACTCCAGGATGATTAAATACATCCACTATGGAGAGAAGAGGAGCGGTTTTTATGACTCCGCGCGTAATATTTTTGTAGCCACGGATCGTGAAAGTAGATCATTAATCCGCACTATCTTTAAACCTAAAGAAGGGGCTCATTACCTCGAGACTCTTGAACTTGAATAAAGAATCTCTTATAATTCGAACACTTATGATAATTGTGAACCCAAAAGAAAGAGAGAAAAAAACATCGCAAATTATTCAAAACCTCTTGGCGAAAAAGGGGATAATGCATTACACGCTTTTTTCCTGTAATGAAGAGGCCAGTAAATACCTTCCCGGAGGTATTTATCCTGAATCTGGCAAAGTGTTAAACAGTGACGGAAGAATTTTTTCTTTCTGGCTCGACTGGGATGATGAAAAACAGGATTATACACTCGGTGACGTCACCTTGCCGGATGGTACAGTTGATGATTTCTGGAGAGAGCTCGATCCAAAAGACTATGAAGAAGAACCATACTACAAACTTGCGAAAAAAAAACTTGGGTTAAAATAGTCTCAATGTCAAACCTTCAATTGTATTAACTCTTCATACCTATAGTGGTATTATAATTTCAAGATAGCTTTAAGTCAGTGATTGACGGGACTGGAGAACGAGCTGGAATAAAAGGTAAGAAGAGTTTATATTCGAAAACCCTGACTCAAAAATAGCTCGTGAAAAAATTATGGGGAAAGAAATATTCTATCTCTTAAGAAATCCATCATTCTTTGAGAAACTTCATATTTATGGAGGTGAGTGGGCAAGGTGGGGATATAATTATCCTTCAGCTGAATGGGCAAAGGGATTTAAGCCAACATCTGATATTGAGTGTGATCTTCACGCGTGGGGGTGGGCTAAGGCAGAACACAGAACAAATAATCTTGAAATCGTACTCCCGTCTCCTAGGATAGGAGATTTTGTTTGGACTTGGTACAGTAATTGTCTCCTTACTACTAAGGTGAAAGACATGTTTCAACAAGAAGGTTTCACCGGTTATACTCTAAGACCAGTACATGTCGAAAAGATCAAGAGAGTCAAAAAAGGTGAACAGCCGCCAGAGTTAAAGCTATGGGAGCTGGTCGTAACCGGTAAAGGCGGTGATACTGATCCAGAGTCTGGTATCCGATTGCTTGAAGTTTGCAAAGAGTGTGGCGACAGGACATACTCTCCTTTTACAAATGGCATTCTCGTCGATACAAAGAGCTGGGATCATTCTGATTTCTTTCTTGTGAATGGTTACCCTAAATTTATCCTTATAACTGAGAAGGTTAAAGGGTTCATCACAAAACACAGACTGACCAATTGTATGTTGATCCCTTCCCATAAACTCCAACATCATCATCTGCCAGAAAAACGTCCTGAGGATTCTTAATGAAGGGAGGAAAATGCCTGAAAGACTACGTTGCTTGACGGGGCTGATTGCCACACCGAGTATAAACTCGGAGACCGGGTTGTACAAATTAATTGAGAACGTGCAGTATACACTTGGCGGTCAAGGAGGTGTATGGGGTAAGAGGGATCGTAATTCTGGAAAGGTTATCCGAGATCCTACACTAACTGTAAGAGATGTTCAATCCAACGAGGCATTTTACGGGGATTATCGTTTATGGTGGAGTCAGGGAAAGACCGAGTCCTGTTCGGAAAATTGGACCTTGTACCTTTTAGAAAGAAATGGACGTGAGCATTTTATAGTTATTGATCGATGCGGAGAGTTAACATATAACAATTTGTTTGTGTCAACCAACTATAGTGATGAGACAACCCTCGAGAGTTACATTAAGTTCACTGATACGTTTTACGCAAAAGTGAAGCCATACTACGCCTTTGTTGATTCAGGTGATTCTTTGCCTAATCGTGCTGATTATGAGAAGAAACGATTCCCGATCTTCTGGGCAAATTGGTATAGCCGTGAGCTTCTTGCGGATACAGATATACAGATTGACTTTAGTAATCTACCAGTTTATCAAGCACGGAAGCTTCCGGATGGAGGCATGTTTGTTAGGACTACCGAATCACTGAGAGATCATGTGAGAGATGGTTGGTCACCGGAATTAAAGCAGCATTTCAAGGGTTCGCGTATCCTCTGGGCCCGATATGACGAAGAGTAGGATAGCGGACCTAACTTACTATCCTCAAAGTAGACCCTCCGGAAGCTGGCTCGGCTTCCCAATAACTGATGAGTTCATAAACCCAAAAACTG
>CAZGIA010000032.1:0-2366 GCA_964526075.1 uncultured Candidatus Saccharibacteria bacterium | reverse complement strand
TGTCTTCCTTCGAATGAATTCCTCCAAAGTATCCTGCCCCGAATTTGAAAATTTCTTCCAAGAAGGCCCAAAGAAGGAGTGGCAGTATTACTAAGGTTGGGAAAAAGGTTTCGACTCCTTTCTGAAATGGGAGGACCAATATTACCGACAGCATTCCTAGCAGGAAAGTTTTCAGAATGAGATTGTTCGGCTCAGGGCGCTTCCCATCCTCGCGAAGCCAGAAGGAAAGCCATATAAGCGCGGGCAGGATTCCTCCGAGTAGCGAGTAAGCTAATATTTCAAAATTATTTAAGAAGGCCATTCTTCGATCATTAACAAGGGGTTAGGGGCTAGTGACTTGGTGCTAGCTAATTCTTGCCAGATTTCTTCTGTTACAAACGGCATGAAGGGATGAAGTAGTTTCAAAGAGTTTTCAAAAAGATAGTAAACAGTAGATAGTAATTCTGGTTTTGACTTGGACTTCTCAAGTATTTCGTCCGCCAGCCTGTGCCAGATATAATGATAGATCTTTTCCGCTGCCAGGTGGAAGCGGTAGTTCTCCATGTCAGTAGTAATATCTTTAGCCAAAGTGTCAAATTCCTCCAGCAATTCTTTTTTAAGTTCTCCAGGGTTATCCTGCGACATGACAAAGCGAGCAATATTCCAAACCTTATTGGTGAAATTTTTGTAACCCTTAACCCTAGCCTCCTGTAAGGCCAGATCAGTACCAGGGGTATTACCCACAATAAGAGCCATTCTCAAGGCATCTGTTCCGTACTTTTCTGTCAGAGTAAGGGGGTTAATAACATTTCCCTTAGACTTACTCATCTTCTTGCCGTTAGCGTCATTGACCAAACCGTGTAGGTAAACAGTGTGGAAAGGAGCTTTTCCAGAAAGATAGAGTCCGAAAATAATCATGCGTGGCACCCACTTGAAGATGAGATCATGACCAGTTTCCATGACGTCTGTTGGGTAGTATTTAGAATAGTCATTATCATGAGAGAAACCGGTCATAAAGAGTGGCCATTGGCCAGAAGAGAACCAGGTATCAAAAGTATCTTCATCCTTAATCCAGCCATCTCCTTGGAGTTTGTTCAAATCTACTTTCACCTCATCATTTTTAAACCAAGCTGGGATAGGTATGCCCCAAATAATTTGTCGAGAGATATTCCAGTCAATAGTGTTATTCATCCAGTAGCGGAAAATTTTCTCATAGTTATTGGGGATAAATTTAATCTCTCCCTTGTCTATTGATTCAAGTGCTTTTTGGGCTAAGGGAGCCATTTTTACAAACCATTGATCCTTAACCTGAGGTTCAATCATGCTCAAACATTTATAGCAACGTTTAACCACGTGCTTGTAGTTATCCTCAGTTTTGATCAAAAGGCCTTTGGCCTTCAGTTTCTCAACAATTTTCTGACGAACATCTTTAATATTGAGTCCAGCAAATTCTCCAGCGATAGGAAGGAGTTTCCCTCGCCAATCTATAATCTGCTCTACATCGAGCTTGTGTCTCAGGGCGATCTCGAAGTCTGTTTGCGAATGCCATGGAGTGATGGTCATAACTCCAGTTCCGAAGTCCATATCTACTGCTTCATCCTTGATCACAGTCGCTTCGATAGTGCCATTGATCCATTCGACCTCCAACTTCTGTCCATGCTTGAAATCCTTGTAACGTTTGTCATCTGGGTGCATGACTATATATTTGTCACCAAATTTGGTTTCTGGTCTTACCGTCCCAATTTCGAAAGGTCCATATTTGAAGTAGTAAAATGGCGTCACCTCCTCTTCAGATTCAGTTTCGACTTCAGAGAGAGAGGTTTGGTGTTTGGGGCACCAGTTGATAGTTCGTTTGCCACGATAGATTAGATTTTCTTCAAACATTTTCACAAAAGTTTTTTGTGTCTTTTCAACAATCTCAGGATCAAGAGTAAACTTCTCTCGTGACCAATCACAAGAAGCTCCAAGTGAACGTACCTGAGTCTCCATCTTCCTTTTGTTTTCTAAAGTGAAGTCAAGGATTTCCCTGTAGAGTGCTTGTGGCTCCATGCCGAACCGAGAGCGACCCTCCTTTTCAAGCTTCTTTTCATAAACCACTTGAGTTTCAAAGCCAGCATGGTCTGCTCCGGGAAGCCAGAGAGCCTTGAACCCGCACATTCTTTTGAAGCGAATCATGATGTCCTCTAGAGTGATGAAGAGAGCATGTCCTGCATGCAAATCTCCGTTAGCGTTAGGTGGAGGCATTACCACAGTAAATGGTTTCTGGTGTCTTTCTGGTAGATTGTCAGGGTTGAAGTAGCCGCTCTTCTCCCACAGATCGTAGATCCTAGATTCAGTCTCCTGTGGATTGTATGGTTTAAGGAACTTTTCCTTCATATCCCTTCATT
>CAZGIA010000031.1:1737-2634 GCA_964526075.1 uncultured Candidatus Saccharibacteria bacterium | reverse complement strand
GTGAGAATCCTTGCCCGTCCGTAGCTTCAGCGAAGGGCCCAATTTGCCGCCCTAGCTCAACGGTAGAGCAGCCGCTTTGTAAGCGGCAGGTTGTCAGTTCGATTCTGACGGGCGGCTCCATCAGATGGCTAATTGCAAATAGCGATTAGCAAATAGTAAATTATTAACTTAATTTCATTGGCCATAAGCAATAGGCCATAAGCAATAGGCCATAAGCAAATTTATGCCACAAGACAATCTCATCAAACTCGAGTGTAGTGAGTGTCATCGCATTAACTACTATTCAAGGAAGAATAAAAAAACATCAAAAAAAAGGATTGAATTAAAGAAACACTGTAAGTGGTGTAAGAAGCATATCTTGCACAAAGAAACCAAATAAAAACACCAGTGATCCTGAGCTGAGTCGAAGGGTAAGTGGTGTAAGAAGCATATCTTGCATAAAGAAACAAAATAGCCATTGGCTACTGACAGATGGCATATCGCAAATAGCCTATGGCAAATAGCTGATAATATTTAACACCTTCTCTAATTCGCGCGAATAGTAGAATAGTTTTCGTATATTTACAAATAAGTTACTATTAGCTATAAGCACAATCTGTTACTATTAGCCATAAGCTATATGCCATAGGCTGATACTTTGGGCGATTAGTTAAATGGTATAATACTCCTCTCCAAAAGGAGTGTCGGGGGTTCGATTCCCTCATCGCCTGTTTTGATAAGAGGTTAACGTCTTTTAAGGATGTTAACCTCTTGTCAACATCGAGATGGTCGTGAGGGAATCGAACAAAGGGATGATAAGGGAAAGTATTTCTCTTATATGCTGAGGAGAGTTATTCGAGAACCCGAAGGTTCTCGAAAGAGGAGCTTGCGACGAATGAGATTTCCCTCATCGCCTGC
>CAZGIA010000031.1:371-1637 GCA_964526075.1 uncultured Candidatus Saccharibacteria bacterium | reverse complement strand
CATTCGACTCGTTTCACTCGCTCATGACTAGAGGCGAATGGTCTTGAGCCTGTCGTCCATTCAACTTGTTCAGGACGACCCTGAGTGTAATCGAATGGGTCGAAAGGCCATTCGACTCGTTTCACTCGCTCATGACTAGAGGCGAATGGTCTTGAGCCTGTCGAAAGGCATCGCCAAACCACCTGTAAAAGTAGGATTATTTTTGTATAAGGCGGATGGCAAATACTCGTCCTGAGCTTGCCCCGAAGGAAAACTGTGGTATACTTTGTAATATGCCAAAAAAACCTTTCCTCGGAGAACACTACCCTGGCTTTGACCGTTCTCCTGAAGTAGCGTCTGCGGTCAAACGAGAGTCTATACGAAATAGAGAAAAGCCAAAAGGGGAAACTGGAGAGAAGATCGACGCATATATGAGGCGTCTTGAAGAGATATTCGATCCTGAACTTGACGACGAAAAACGAGAGAGACGCAGAGAGGCATTGAAACGAATTATCTACAAGGATCTCATCATCAAAGAAGATGAAGTGCCGGAAAGCTACTTTGAGCTCCAAAAACGGGTAGCGCGAGAACAGGGGCACGGCGACGTTGAAATAACCCCTGAACTACGACAGCAAATGATAGACACCATCATCCGCGACCAGAAGAAGAGCCTAGACACCTGGATAGACTATCTTGGATCCTCTGATGCTCCCTATCCCACGTGGCTGAAGTACTACGCAGTAAGAAACATCAGCAGACTCTCCCAGTACGACAAAGAGTCGCACTCTTTTAAGAAACGCTCAAAAAAGACCACCTCACCTTTTCCTGACTTAAACCGTGAAGCCCTTGCCTACGTCCTTGACGGTCTCAATAGAACGCATGGAACAAGAGAACCAATAGACGATGAAAACTGGGAACGACTGCTTCTCAAAGCTAACTTCGGAGAGCTCTACGCACACGCAATTGAGAAGATCACTCCAGCAACCGAAGAAGAAAAGGCACGTGTAGAAGGAGAGTGGAAAAAGTATGATCAAGGGTCAGACCATTTAGAGCTCACTGAAACGCTTCAGGGACACGGCACCGGCTGGTGCACCGCAGGAGAGGCAACCGCAAAAGCGCAACTCCAGGCAGGTGATTTCTACATCTATTACTCAAAAGATAAAGACGGACATACGACAATTCCAAGAGCGGCAATCCGCATGGGAGAGGGAGAAGTAGCAGAGGTACGGGGTATTGCAAAAGACCAGGAACTGGAGCCGGTCATGCTTGACATTGTTGAACAAAAGG
>CAZGIA010000031.1:0-361 GCA_964526075.1 uncultured Candidatus Saccharibacteria bacterium | reverse complement strand
CAAAAGCCGAAGCAATCACGAGATGAATGATATTGATTCTCTTCCAGGAGGCGAACACTACAAGAAGAAGTACGTCGATATGAAAAAGTTGACTGACATAGAAAAAAAACAGAAAGAACACAGTGCCCTTACTCCAGACGACCTTATGTTTCTCTATGAGATAGAAGGTAGGATAGAAGGATTTGGCTATGCAAGTGATCCTCGTATAGAAGAGCTAAAGCAAGAGCGCAACGTTCAAGAAGACCTTGATACTATTTTTGCATCACTTGGTGAAAATCCTCGTATAGAAGGAAGCCTTGATCTCCGAGGCACCAACATAACCTCTCTTCCTGAAAGACTGTCAGTGGGAGGAGGCCTCTTT
>CAZGIA010000030.1:0-2741 GCA_964526075.1 uncultured Candidatus Saccharibacteria bacterium | reverse complement strand
CCAAAGTCCTCGCCGCCATCCGCGAGTCGGGCGAAATTACTCCCGAAACCGAAACCTCTCTCAAAACCGCGATTGGGGATTTTGGCAAGAATTATTTTCCCAGAAATTAAAAAGCGATAGCGACTATTGCGAGAAAATGGTATTATTAAAGAGTTCAGCGCAAACTATGTTCCGAAATAACACATTAGCGATTCTTTTCCTTGCGATTACGCTTCTTACGGGGTTTTATTATACCTTCGTGGAGAATACGCCTCGCACGACAGAATGCGATAATATGAGTTGCACAAGATAATGTCTACTATAATGCTAACCGAAAACCGCTAACGAGTTATGTGAGAGAGTTATGTGAGAATCAGTAGATTGTTTAATTTTTTCGCAGATACACTAATTACTTGCGGCCGCAAGTAATTAGTGTATATCAGTAATTTGTTGCGAAAGTGGGAAATAGATGATACCATCTCAGTATGAAAATATTATATGACAAAGAAGCAGACGCGCTTAATGTTTCTCTGCGTACAGGTATTGTTGCAAGGACTTTGGAAATCTCCCCGGAGATTCTTTTGGACTTGAATAAAAACGGTAACCCGCTCTATTTAGAGATTATCGGCGCGAGTGAAAAAATCGGCAAAAAGAATTTCGGAAAGATTATTGTTGGAAAGAGGTCTTTGAATCTTCCATCGCTCGCATAATTTTACCGTGAATTACGAAACTCCTCTTTTTCCTCCCCTCCTTTCCAAGGAGGGGATAAAGGGGTGGTTATATGGCTTCAGTCCGACCCCCTCTTTCACTCTCTCCCTTGGAAAGGGGGAAAGTGGCGAGTTTCGTAATTCAAAGTAATTTTAAGAGATTCTGAGACAAGAAAAAACCGCCCTTCGGCGGTTCTTTCTTTTTCTCCCCCACCCGCCTGTTACTTCTGAACTTCACAAGCAGGTGTTGGTGTGTGGGTCGGCCTCAACGGAAGTCCGAATCGGCGTCGGTTTTCCAAACTAACACCAATGGTGTTTAGAAAACCCAAGCTCTTGCCCCAGTTCAGATGGCAACAAGAGCATTGTTCCACTATAGTGTATCGCACCTTGAATTCTTTGCCAAACTTGATTATAGTGTAGCGGTGTTTTAGGTATGAATCGCCGACTTCACCAAGAATTATTTTAAGTAGAATTATGGAAGTTAAAGAATTTAAAAAACTCTTCGGTACCATTGCCGAAGAAAACGGATTTACCGCTAAATTCGGAGGATGGTTTAAGGAAAGCAGCGATTGTATCGTGGCTCTTGATTTACAACGGTCAAACTTCAGTGCGCTTTATTACTTAAATGTAGATATCTTTATTCAAAAGTTATTCGGAGAGTCTTATGTCATAGGAAAAAAGTTGCTGCGAAATCCTGGAACAATTTTTCGCAGACAACCTAACGACTTCGACGCCGCTCTGGATTTAAGTGCTCTAATGAGCAACCCTGAGCGTAAAGAGAAGATAGAAGCATTATTTAAAGATTTTCTTGTACCCTTTGCTGAAAAAGCTTTAACACTTTCTGGGTTAAAAGAACTGGCAAAAAAGAATGAGATATTCTTACTTCCACGAGTTAAAGAAAGATTGTTAGCTTAAGTTTATGGCCACACTACGGACAATCCGACTTCGTATCAAGGGGACGAAGAACATCCTGTCTGCGTGTACGCACAGGCAGGCAAACAGATTCGGTTTGTGAAATAGAAACAGATTTGGTACTATAGAACCTATGACCAACATAATTCTTGACACAAAAATCCGGCACGGAAAACCGACGATTGAAGGGACTCGCATAACCGTTGAGGAGGTCTTGGGCGCGCTTGCGGGGGGAATGACCTATACCGAGATAGAAAAGGAGTATGGAGTGCCTCCGGCAGGAATCATGGCGGCGGTGCGATATGCGTAATAAAGAATTTTATGCCAATAGATTGGACAAACATTTACAAAAAATATAAGGGGATGTGGGTGGCTTTGCTCGACGACCAGCGAACAGTGGTTGGAAGCGGAAACTCCATCGGGAAAGCACTAGAGCAGGCATTAAGAAAAGGTCACGATGACCCCATCGTTATGAGAGTGCCTACGAAGATTTTGCCCTACATTGACGGCTTTCAGATATGAAATTCAAGTACACTAAGATTCGTTTACCGGAGCCGTCCTCCGCACTCGGCTCTTTTCTTTTCAAACCGATTATACCTCTCGTGCTGGCGTATCAAGGACGAGCAATCCGCTATGGGGCGCTGGTTGACTCAGGAGCGGCCTTTTGCATGATAGATGGGCTTATCGGTGAACATCTCGGGGTAAATGTCCGGGCAGGGGTGAAGGAAAAGTTCGGAGGTGTTGAGGAGGGCGCCGGAGCCGTGGCATACTTTCACACTATCTCAATGAGAATCGGTAATGTAGAAGCCGCCGTGAATGTCGGATTTTCGTATGATATTGCTCACCACGGGTTCGGTTTGCTAGGGCAAAATGGGTTCTTTGACCGATTCGCTGTTACCTTTGATTTATTGAAAGACGAGATAATTCTAAAGAAGAAAAGATAATGCCAACCCTCCGCACAATCCGGCTTCGCATCTCCGCCAGAGGCGCCTGCCCGCCGATTGGCAGGCGGGGATCCGTCCTTTGGCGGAAAGGGCACCAAGAATATCCTGTCTGCGTGCCTGTCTGCCGTGTCGGCACAGGCAGATACGCACAGGCAGGCAAGCAGATTTTCGGTTGAAGGCGGGGCTGTTTGGTGGTAAG
>CAZGIA010000029.1:0-3509 GCA_964526075.1 uncultured Candidatus Saccharibacteria bacterium | reverse complement strand
AAAATGAGTGGCTCAAGAATAAAGCACCTAATAGTATGATGGCTCGTCTTGGTCTCGCCGCAAGTAGAAAAACTGCTGGAGCAAGCTTTGATACGAGATCTGCTGGATGGGCTGGGCAACTGGGTGCTGGCAAGGGTCAAACAGGTGGCTTTGCCAAAGATCTCAAAGATAAAACTAAGGCTGAAAAGGAATACGCTGACTCTCTCAAACCTTCTGAGATTATTACCTCTCGTGCAGAAAAAGTACTTGATACTGCTAAGAAAAATGGAAACGCTCAAAATATTAGAAATGCTCAAGCTGAAGTTGATCGTTTGAAGGGAGCAAATGAAGATGAAATAAGGAAGAGAGAAATTAAGAGAATGAGAGAAGAAGCTTATGACAGAGGAGAGGAACTTGGTGAAAAAGAGGCGAAAAGGAGACTTGAAGCTTTGGAAAATAGACGCAGAGTGGTTATTAGAGATTTGAAGAGAGATAACCCAGAAATGACCCACGATCAAGCTAAAGCAAGAGCCAATGAAATGAGTAGAACGGATGGCGGTTGGGCTCCTGAAGCAATTAAAGGTCTTGGTGTTGATAGAAAAGAAGCTTATGCAAAAGATAAAGATGCCTCTACAACCTTTAACATTCCAATCATCAATAAACCTCTCAGCTTTACTGGACGAGTGGGCTTAATAGGTAAAGTAAAAAGAGAAAGATTGGAAGAAGCTATTGCTATCAGAAAAAGTATTAAAGAGAAAAAACCTGCTGAGAAATTAGCTGATCAGATTAAGGCTGAGGTTGAAACAATTGATTCAACTCCTGATACACCAACTCCTCCAGCAACTCCTCCCACACCATGACCGACACTGAACAACTTATAAAAGATCAATTCGCTAGATTACCCGCAGAAATGCAGAAAGCTCTTAATGTCGTGCCTTGGAAATCTTCAGTGAAAGAAATTGCTATTACCAACAAAATGTCTCTGGAGCAGGTTGAAATAATAGAAAGAGAAACTATGTTTATCTTGTACGGTTTCGAGAGCCCGGAAGACTATATCACCAACCTTATGCGAGAAGCACAGATTAATGAAGCTGTAGCTAAAGCTATTACTCAAGCGGTAGAAGAAAAGATTTTCAAAGCTATAGAATTACAACTAGAAATTACTCCGGAAAAGAAACTTGTACCTACATCTGTCCAAACTCCGACCCTACCTCAAGTCATCCACAACAGTTTGCCAATGATCGAACCCCACTCCGCACAAGGTTTTGGCGTGGCAAAGGAAGTGGTACATGAGGTGAAGCATGAGGAATCAACAATAAAGAAGGAGCAGGAGGCGATAAAAATTCCTAAGACCCAAGTGCCAGTACCAAACTATAGCTACGAGGGAGGTAAGGATCCATATAGAGAACCGTTGAAGTAAATTTCTAATTGACCTAATTGACCTAATTTCTAAATAAATCCTAATGACTGAATGCCTAACTACTCATTGGTGCTTGAGATTTAGACATTATTTAGATTAATTAGAATAATTAATAATTAGAAATTCTTGTTATAATATCTGCATGCGTTTCCAAGTACCTCAATACATCGAAGTTGAAGATAAGATCTTCGGACCATTCACCTTCAAACAATTCATTTACCTAGCTGGAGGAGCAGGTATTTGTGCCCTTCTTTTCACCTTTCTACCTAAGTTTTTCGCTATTCTCTTCGCTTTACCTACCCTAGCTCTCGCTCTTGCACTTGCATTCTATAAGGTAAATGAAAAACCTTTCATCAACATAGTTGAATCTTTCTTCAATTACACACTTACTCACAAGCTTTATATCTGGAAGAAGATGGAGAGGGAGATAAACAATGAACAATTCACAATAAATAATAAGCCGATAGAACAAGTTTATGTACCGAAACTTTCTGAAAGTAAACTTAGAGACCTCACTTGGAGTCTAGATATCAAGGAGAATCAGAATCCTATTACTAAGGACTCTGATTCTTAAATTTCTAATTAGTCTAATTGCTCTAATTATTCTAACCAAATCCCAAATCTCAATTTTAGGTAAATTAAGTTAATTAGAATAATTAGGTTAATTCATATTTGAGTTATAATACTGTTATGTCAGCAGTCACAAATGCCACGCAGGAGTTTGTCCCCATCAAAGAGGTTAGAGATGGTATCGTCATCCTTAAGGATGGAGGGATGCGCGCTATTCTTCTATGTTCCTCGATGAACTTCGCTCTTAAGTCTGATGATGAAAGAAACGCTATCCTTCTTCAATTTCAAGATTTTCTCAATTCTCTTGATTTCTCGATTGAGATTCTCATTCAAAGTCGAAAATTGGACATTCGACCCTACATCGCATTACTTGAAAATCAGGAAAAGAAGCAAGAAAACAGTCTTATGAAGATTCAAGTTCGAGAGTATATCGAATTCATAAAAAGTTTTACCGAATCTACCAATATTATGACCAAGCACTTCTTCATCGTAGTACCTTATAGCCCCAATATGGCAGGTTCTGTCTCTGCTAGTAATCTTCTTTCTAAGTTTGGAATAGGGAAGAAGGTCAGTGATTCTACGACTAGAGAAATTGACTTTGAAGAAAATCGTAGTCAGCTTGAAGAACGTCTAATGGTGGTTGAGCAGGGACTTGGACGCACCGGTATCCGTGTAGCTCGTCTCGGTACAGAGGAAACTATAGAACTTTTCTACAAAGCGTTTAACCCCGGGGAGACAGAGAAACCCATCAAGATTATATGAGTATTTTCAATAAACTATTTGGCGGGAAGACAAATAATAAACCGGATATTTCTTCGATTCTGCCTCAAGAGATCTTTGAAGCTGGAGTGCTTGAACTCAAGGACATCATCGCTCCTTCAGCGATCAAGGTTTCTCCCAAGGAGATTAACTTGGGTGAGAAAATTCTTCGTAGCTTCTTTGTGATCTCTTATCCACGTTTCCTTTCTGAAGGTTGGTTTGCTCCAATCATCAACATGGACAAGGTTTTCGATGTTTCAATCTTCGTCCATCCTATTGAGACGGGAAAGGTACTGAAACAATTCCAAAGAAAAGTGGCTGAAGTTCAGAGTCAGATCCATATGAGAGAAGACAAGGGCTTGGTGCGTGATCCTATTCTTGATGTAGCTTATCAAGATCTTGAAAACTTACGTGATCAACTTCAACAAGCTCAAGAAAAACTCTTTGACGTTGGACTTTATATCACAATTTATAGCGACTCCGATTCTGAACTCGACAAGGTTGAATCTGAGATCAAATCTATTCTCGATGCCAAACTCATATACGTTAAGCCCGCTCTCTTCCAACAAGAACAAGGTTACAAATCTACTCTTCCCTTAGGAAACGATGAGTTGAATGTCCACTCGAAGTTGAATTCTTCACCACTTTCATCTCTTTTCCCATTCACTTCCTTCGATCTCACTTCAGACAAGGGAATTCTCTACGGTATCAACAGACACAACTCATCCTTGGTACTCTTCGATCGCTTCTCACTTGAGAACTACAACTCAGTAACCTTCGC
>CAZGIA010000028.1:0-3607 GCA_964526075.1 uncultured Candidatus Saccharibacteria bacterium | reverse complement strand
CAAGGTATAATATCAGTCTAAACATAAAATTATGGAAGCAAACAAACAAGTAGAAAATAACAAATTTATCGTCCCTTTGGCGATCTTAGTGGCTGGAGCACTTATAGCCGGTGCAATATATGCTGGTGGTGCGAAACAGCCGACAACCGTAAAGAACGAAGTAAATTCAGAAGTGAAGCTAGTTCCAGTTTCCGCAAAGGATCATCTCCTTGGCTCACGTTCAGCTGAAATTATTATTGTAGAATACTCCGATATCGAATGTCCTTTCTGTAAGATTTTCCACAATACTATGAATCAAATTATGAAGGACTATGATGGCCAAGTGGCTTGGGTCTACCGCCACCTCCCTATCCCACAACTCCATTCAAAGGCTATTAAAGAAGCCGAGGCCACTGAATGCGTTGCTGAACTCGGTGGGAACCTTGCTTTCTGGCAATACCTTGACAAGCTTTTCGAAACTACAGGATCCAACGACTCGCTCGATCTGGCTCAACTCCCAATACTCGCGAAAGCGGTAGGAGTCAATGAACAAGCATTCAACACCTGCCTCTCAAGTGGCAAATATACCGAAGCAGTAAAAGCGAGTGCAGCTGAAGGCTTCGCCTCTGGTGCTCGTGGTACTCCCTTCTCAATCATTATGAAAGATGGTAAACAAGTGGGTAGCATAAACGGTGCCGAACCATTAGCGAATATTAAGGCCAAGCTTGACGCTATTCTGAACTAGCAACTAGTACCTAAAAGCTAAAAGCTGTCACTTGTACATCTTCGCTTTTTCGCAATACGAGCATTTCATCTCTCCCGGATAAACCTTGTGATAACACACTCGCGCAGTCCATTGACCACTTAGAAGTAGAGCCTGATAATCAGTAATATCCTTGATCAGAAGATTGAGATGTTCACTTGTAATAACCGTCTCATAAAGTGTAGTTTTTGGATCATCTGATTCCACGAAGTAAAGTCTTGATTTTTCTACCTCGAATCTCCCCTTCCCTGTCTGCTCCAGAAGGTAGGAATACATGGCAAGTTGTCGCAGATACCCAGACATTCTACCTTCCTCATCTTCCTTTTCAATTTCTCGAGCTGATCTAGGGCGACCAGTTTTAAAATCTGTCACTCTCACTCCACTGCCTCCATCACTTTCCATCAGGTCAATCTTGCCGGTAATATTTAGCTCGGGGAAATGTTTATCTTTAAACGAGAGTGGCCTTTCTGACTGATGCTCATCATACAACTCTGGCAACAACTCTGTTACAAATCTCTTCACCGCCCTCAGTGCATCCTTGGTCATTCTTCTCTCTACCTTCTCATCAAAGATGTGGTGATAGAGAAGAGCTTCGCCAATCGCCTTCTCGATTTGTTTATCGGTTAATTTTTTCCCCAGTTTTAAAACATTTTCAATAGAGGCATGAACCACACTGCCAAATTTCATCGCTTCAGACTCAGGTTCTGGCACCCCTAAGAAAGTGCGGAAATACCACTGCCACGGACACTCGAAGAAGGAGTTAAGAGCAGTGGCCGAAACTTTCTTCTTCGCAAATTCTTCGGCTACAAGTTCCTGTAATTCTATTCTAGTAACAGCCAAGGGCTCACTCTTATTTCGAGCAAGATACTGCTCCAAACCTGATTCCAAGAGCTTCGCCTCACTCTCCTCTTTGGTCTCGAGAATGTAATGCCCAACAGGCAACTCTCTTAGAACAGAAGCTAGCTCTTCTGGAGCCCCAGTATACGAATAGAGAGAATAAGAAAGATTGGCATAAAGCTTGGCACGAGTAAGAGCGACGTACACTTCTCGTTTAGCAGAAGCTACATCCTTCTTTTCCTCCAAGGCACTGAGCTTCTCTGGTAGAGCCAGACCCATACGCTTACCGCTCATCAACGAACGTTCATTCATATGGGCAATCCACACAGCTTCAAACTCAAGCCCTTTGGAAGAGTGGAGAGTCATAATCCTCACCCCTTTCTCTTGACCGAAGAGAGCCAGAGGCAGATCTTGACCATATTCCTTCAACCGATCAAGATAGGAAAGATAATCTGGAAGTTTCCCTTCAACAGATTTCCTGCGTCCCCTCTCTTCCTGTAGCAAAGCAAGATGTAGGAGTGAGCGCACGACTTCTACTCTTCTGACAAAAGTGTCATGTTTAGTGGCTGAATTAAGGAAGAAAGTTTCTCCCACCATCTGGACTATCTCATAAAGCGATCGCCCCTTTGATCCTGATACTAGTTGAGCCAGTTTTTCACCAAACTCAAATCCTGCCTCAGTAAGTTTCTCAACAGAAAGCTCTTTGCTATAAGTCTTGTGTAGAAAATGATGAGCTTCAAGTGGTGCTATGCCAGAAATCGGATTCAATATCAAATCAGCGATAGCTACATTGGCAAACGGATCACTCACTACCTTTAAAATATTTGAGAAAACTCCAAACTCTGATGATTCGAAAAGTTTGGCCGAACCTGGCGCTGAAACAGGCAAGCCAATATCTCGGAGTACTCGCATGGCGGAACGCACATGATAATTCTTGGGCACCAAGAGAACACAATCTTCTGCGGGCAAACCCTTCTCTATATGTTGCTTGAAGAAGAGTCCAGCTCTCATAATCTCATCTCTCTCATAAGCACACTCAACCAGAGCTATAGGTAGGTCGCCCTTACGATTGGCAGAGAGTTTACTTGAGGTGAGAATACTTTTCAGTAAGGCGTCGGCGGCATCGAGAATAGTTTGGGTCGAGCGGTAATTCTCTGTCAGTGTCACAAGTTTGGTATCAGGAAAATTCTCACGAAATTCTTCAAAAAGTGAGAGTGAAGCGCCCGAGAAACCATAGATAAGTTGGCGATCGTCTCCCACAACGAAAACATTGGGCTTCTCGACTGGCCCCCAGACCTGCTTGAGAAACTCATTTTGTATCCCTGAGGAATCCTGATGCTCATCGACCAGAATATAGAGATGGCGTTCCCGCAAAACAGCTCGCACATCTTCGAACTCTGTCACCAAAGCAACCATAGCTCGCAAAATATCATCATAGTCAAAGAGATTAAGTTCCTTTTTCTTTTCTTCATAAAGCTGGTAGAAAAGTACCGCTTCCTTAGACTTCTCAAAAGCGATTATTTTATTTTGAGCATCCTTTTTCAACTCACCCTTAGTTGGACCTCGACTAGAAATATTGTCCGAATCATTTTTAATTTTGTGAATATCACGCTCGATTTCTTCAGCAAAATCTTCTGGTGACATTCGTTCACGAATAAGAAGAGAAACTAGAGACTTGAGATCGTGAAAGTATTTGGAAGCATCTCCGCGTGGACGCAAATATTTCCAGTCATTTTCTGAAAAAATGTCATCGACCAACCTCACTATATCCGCATCATCAAGCGTAGTTGGTGGTTCTGACAAATCCAGGTTTTGATAAAACTCATCAATCAATCTACTACCGAAAGCATGGAAAGTAGAAACTACTACACGAGATGAATCAATTCCATAAGCCGAAAGACGCCTTTTCATTGCCAAAACTCCTGAATTAGTAAAAGTTAAACATAACACCCCATCAGCCGGTGTATCGGTCTTTTGTAAAATATTGCCTATACGCAAGGCAATCACCTGAGTCTTACCAGTCCCAGG
>CAZGIA010000027.1:0-3678 GCA_964526075.1 uncultured Candidatus Saccharibacteria bacterium | reverse complement strand
AGGCGAGCCCTCCTTATGTTTGGAGATATTACCTGGTTTCATCTATGATTTCCACTTGGTACTTCTTGGCCACTAGGAAGATATAAATGATTTCGAGGATGCCGAGGGTGTTCACGACCAAGATGATGATAAACCACCATTTCTGTCGAAGATCAGCAGCACGCCAGAGAGCAAACCCTTTCCAAGTTAAGGTCCAAATTATAGCTACTGCGATCCAGATAGGACTGACACCTGCAAATTGGGAGAGTAGATTAAGGGATTCCATAACATGAATTATAGCGAACATTACCAAATGTCGCGAATATTCGTATACAATATGACTATGAAATTAATGGCTCTTGATTTTGGGGAGAAAAGGGTGGGGGTAGCTTCGACTGATGATTCAGGGGAGTTTGCCTTGCCTCGTTTGACCCTGATCAATGATGAACATCTCTTGGATGCTGTGTTGAAATTCAAACTCAAGGAAGGAATATCGAAGATAATTATCGGTGAGTCCAAGAACCTCAATGGCTCTCCCAATGCGATTATGACCGCAATCGAAATTTTCAAAAAAGAGTTAGAAGCCATGGGTATTGAAGTCCTTTTCCAGTCTGAAGTCTTAACCACAGTAGAAGCCAGACGCTTACAGGGACAAACAGAACTCACTGATGCATCCGCTGCCGCTCTTATTCTTAAAAGCTTTCTTGATTCAAGGTATAATAAATAAACCAAGTCTTGCTTGGTTTGCTATGAGTATTTTCCAAAAACAAAATTTCTTTTATAACCATTTCCCGACACCTGAATACCTTACTCTCTCGACCTCAGGTATTGCTATTACTGACGAGAGTATACATTTCATCCAATTTCGCCATGGATTGGTAGGTAGGGGTTTGAAACTTTCTCATTATAAGAAGATCGTCCTTCCAAGGGGTGTAGTAGAGTCTGGATTTATCAACAATGCGGAGAAATTGACCACGATTTTGAAAGAGATAAAAGAGCGTTACAAATTGAGTCATATTCGGGCCACCTTGCCGGAAGAAAGGGCTTATCTCTTTACTGCTACTATAGACAAGGTTCCTCCGGAGGGTTTGCGTGATGCTGTGGCTTTCATCATAGAAGAGAATGTGCCTGTCACTCTTGCTGATTCTGTTTTCGATTTCGATGTTTTGGATGTTCCAGAAGAACCCAATAAATTAAAGGTAATAGTTTCAGCAATTTCCAACAAAGTAGTTGATTTTTATCTTCCAGTTTTTGAAGCGGCTGGTATTACACCAGTGTCATTGGACATCGAATCTCAGGCTATTGCTCGTGCCACAGTAGCTCTTGGTGATAAGAGTGTTCAACTCATCCTCAATTTAGGCAAGCAGAAAACAGGTTTATATGTAGTTGAGGATGAAATAGTACAATTTACTACTACTCTTCCTTATGGAATAGATGAGAATAGTACACATCTCAGTGACTTGAAAACAGAAATTAAAAAGATTTTTGTATTCTGGGCGGCACATGACAAAAGTTCTTCGTCCGACCACAATATTAAGAAAGTACTGCTTTGTGGAACAGCTTCACTTGATCACAGTTTTGCTACCAGTTTTATGAGCGAATGTCCCGTACCTTATGAATGGGTCAATCCTTGGGTAAATCTTTCTTCTACTCCTATGAAGTTACCGCAGAATCTTGTTAAGGAGGCTTTGGATTATGTTCCAGCAATTGGACTTACCATTCCTCATCCACATAGAACTTATGTATAAACTTCTCCCAGACAGAGCGAAAGAGAGAGTCAGACGAGAGTATCTTCTACGTCGTTTGGTAGTTTTGCTTTCAGCTTTCATTCTAATTCTACTAGTGTTTATGGTAAGCCTTTTCCCTTCCTATATTCTTTCTAAAGTGAGACAGAAGGAGGTGGCAGAAGGAACAAAAAATATGATTGGCAGACAAGAAGAAGGTAAGGGAATCTGGGATGATTGGTTCATGAATATCAATCTTAAACTCAAGGTACTTGCTCCCAAGCTCGATGTGGATCGTCCTTCTACTTTGATGACCCAGGTTATCGAAGAAAGAGTAAGTGGCATCAAGATAAACAGCTTTACTTGGCTTAAGTCAGAAGGTAGGAGCGAGCTTTCTGTCGTGGGAGTAGCTAGTAATCGTCAGGCGTTACTTGCTTTCGAAAACAAACTCAATCGTTCTGAGAAATTTTCGGCAGTGACTCTCCCAGTATCCAACTTAGCTAAGGATCGTGATATTAGTTTCGAACTCAAGCTTATACCACTGGTAAAATCATGAACCCTTCAACTACTACAGTAAGATTAATCACCTTATCAATAGTGGCTTTCGCACTTCTAGCTTTTATTACTTTCAGTATTTGGAAGGTAGGAAAGGAAAATGCTGAAACAGCTCGGTTGGCGAACCTTTTGGAAGAATCTGAAGTTAGGACCAACACACTTCAGTCTATCCAAGCTTTGCAGATTTCTCTTGGTTCAGAAATTGAAGCTTTCGAGAAACTGACTCTGACCAATGAACGTCTAGTTCCTTTGATTGAGAGTATTGAGAATGTCGGGCGAACTCTTAAATTGGATCTTTCTATTCTTTCTGTAGAAAAGAAGGAGGGGGTTGAGGGAGATGCCTTCCCCAAGATTCGTATTACTATTGATGCACAGGGGGCTTGGAATGGAGTCTTCTCTCTTGTTGAGGCGATTGAAACCTTGCCATATCGTGTCATGATCGAGAGGGTTACCTTGATCAAGAAGGATCTTGATTGGAGTACGATGATTATCTTATCCTTACATTCTTTCAATTAACTTCATGGATAAATTAAATCTTATTTTGAAAAAGTTGGTATGGAAGAGGGAGTGGCGTCCCTTTGGTTGGGGTACTTCACCTGATGCTGATTGGAAAATTATTTTGATCTCCACTTTTCTTCTCATTGTTCTAATGAGTGTTTGGAGCTTCTTTAAGTTCATTAGAATTAATGATGGAGCAGTTTTTGATCTTGGAAATGAAAGTGAGGAAGTGGAGCCACTTTTCAATCTTGATAATCTTCAGGAAACTGTTTCCTACTATAAGTCCAAGAATTTAGAATTTGAAAAAATAGGAAAAGATAGCTCTTCTTCGGTCGTTGATCCTTCGATCTAAAAAAGTTAATATCACCTTGTTCGTCATGCTCTCGTAGTTAAATGGATATAACAGGAAACTTCTAATTTCCCATTCCAGGTTCGATTCCTGGCGAGGGCACCACGTAGGAAAAGTCAAAGAGTTTTGGTTCGCCCCGCGGAGTTTCTTTTTTGGTTTTGACTTGATTTTACTGACCCCTTTTGCTAACTTAACCATAGTTCTGAAACGTACATTCCAAACAGAATGAGGTGATAGTTATGAGGCTATTAGGTAAGTGCCCGAACTGTAGTGCAGATGATTCGATCTTGACTCACGAAAACGCTTCGGACCCGAAGGAGTGGAGCAAGGCAACTTGCAGCCAATGCGGCAGGAATTGGGAAGATTGGCTCAATCTGACCTTTGCCGAGAGACAGAATGGGAATCAACTCATTCCGGTTCTGGTCGAGGTTGGACGATGGGGCGCCGAAGTAGTGTGGCCGGAAAGCAGTAACATGCCCTGCGCTCGATTGATCGTTAGTGTTCTCAACACTGCTCTCATAGTCCGCTTCAAGTTGCGAGTGTGTTTCGCAACGGAAGGCGGCATCGAAGGCC
>CAZGIA010000026.1:0-3866 GCA_964526075.1 uncultured Candidatus Saccharibacteria bacterium | reverse complement strand
GATATAAGTTGATTCACACTCCGACGTTGCCGTCGGAGGACGCGAACTTTCACGTATCCTTTTAAATGGCGAACAGCCATCAAGATTATCTTCTATTACTAGAAGCTTAGACTATATCTTTCGAGCGCATAAATCGTTATGTGCTTCGACCGACGTATTATAGAAGCTCAAAAACTTCTATCTCGCGCTCGATCTAATCGAGCAAACGAAGTCGTTACGGGGTTATAAGACAACTTATACTTTAATGTATCAACAATATACGGATATATGAGAGAAGAAAATCTTTCAGCTTCCGATGACGGAATATACAACCGATAGCCATCTTGAATCCAATGAATACGTGAGTTGATTTTAAAGTTTATCTTTAAACATCGTCTTAAGTATTCATGCTCGTTTTCTGTGAATGACAAGGTATTCAGAAATACGCCGTAACTATCATTTCTTCTGCCACCATCATCCATATACCACACCGCTATACTTAGCGGCGATTTCAAGATCTGTATAATTGTTTGCGGCACAATTTTTACCGTACCTCGATAAAATAAGTTCCTCAACCCAGTGAACACTGGATGCGAGAACGTATTAAATCTCCAGGAATGCCATTCTTTTTGGTATCTTTTGTCATTGATGCTTACTGTGTACGGTTCTTTATTGCACCATCTTTTTAATTGCTGATACTTCCAAAACAGATATTCCTTTTGTTGAGTCGAATGCGTGAATTCTACACGTGCTTCAGTTTTTAACTTACGCACGTGCGCATCGCCAAGAATTGTACCAATAAGAATATCGTGTTCGTGTTTTGTAAGTTGCCCCAAACTTCCCACGGAATTACCCATTTACTTAATTTACCATAAATGGGCTCCTCCGTTATAAGTCGGTTTTAGAAGCGCTTGGTTCTGTTCTTACGCTTCCCACCTTCTCCAGCGGGGCGCTAGGATGAGCCGACATCGCTGTCATTTTCTAATATTACTACTAGGATCGGACTATATCTTCACCCTTCGTATCAGTAAAGGGGCTGACATCTTAGTCGAAAATATTCTCGACTCCGCCCTCTTGCAACCCAATGCATCGGGCAAGTCTCTACGGGGTTATGACTCAATCTTATATTTCATAGAAGGAATGATCCCCTCTATAAGCAAGGCTCGCAATTTTGGAAGCGAGTGTTTCAGAAAACGCAACCGGTAATAAGATTTATCCTTATTAAGAGTTGCTTCTAGTCCTAGCCTTTCGAGAGCTTGAACTAATTTTCTCTGATCACGCACGTTAAATTGCTGGGTGTTAAGGTAGATGTCAGTCGATCGTGATCGACTGCCATCGTCCATAAACCACACTGCTAATGACATCGGATCTAATGTAATCGCCCTCGGAATCACTTTCCGTTTCTTTTTATAAAACAATCTATACAGAGCTGTAAGCTCTGGTAATTGTTTTGAGTAGAAACGATAAGCAATCCGCGAACCATTACCTTTTCTTGCTTTGGGTGGAGAACCGGAAATATTTTTCAATATCTCGTATTTCCAATCAACATATTCTTTTTGGGTAAAAGAATGATTGATTTCCAAGAGAGCATTTTTTCTACCTTGAAAAATTCGTAGATAACCATCACCTAAAAGTGTTCCGATGATCAGTGATTTCTGTTGTTGAGTCAAACTTCCCACGGTATTGTCCATACACTAATTCTATCAGGTAACTATATGGAGTCCACCGTTATAAGTCAGATTTTTCTTCAGGTACATTTCAGTACCTAGGTAGGACATTACTGTCCGAGCACCCCAATGTATTAAGGTGCCGAGCGTCGTCGTCGATAGGAACTCTCGGACGACACTAGCCTGTTCAACGTTTCTCGCTCGAATTATTCACGAATGAAACCGAATGATATTCGAATACTATTCGATACAATTCGATTTTTATTCGAGCGTTCTTCGTTAGACTATATCTTCATCCGAAGAGCAGATGTGAGAAGTTGGTGGTTGGAAATGAGAGAAAACTCATATACGGGGAATCTCTCACCTCTCACCTCTCACTTCTCACTTCTCACTGCCAAACCTCGGAGACGGCGTATTAGCTATCGCGAAACGTCATCGCGATAACTCCGACCGCCATTCGCGGTCGAGTCGTTACGGGGTTAAAGTGGGTATTTTGTATGCCATAACCGGCACACGATACTGTTCGACTATTGATTTGATTTTTTTACTTTCCTCTCGAGAAAAGTACAATGCAAAACCTTTATGGTTTTTATCAAGCACGGTACTCTTCGGACCAAACTTTTCCTGAACTGCGTCTCTTGCTATTTCCGCTTCGCGACGGCTCACCCTCCCGAGATAGAGGTATGAACATCTATCCCGCGGATAGTAGTATCCGTCGTCGTAAAACCAAACCGCAAAGGCAATATCATCGCGGAGAAACGTTTGAAGATTTTCCGGAATTCTTTTCTTCCCATTGGGGTAATTCAGATTTCTGAATCGCCCCAGAACGGGTGATGCATGTGATTGCCACCGCACGTAGTGGTATGTTCTCTTGGTGACTGGATGCACTCGATCGAGAAACGTTGGTTTGCCTTGAAAGAGTTGCGGGAGTATATGTGCTTTCCAAACGAGATACTCCTTATGATCCGCTCTTTGTTCCAAACGCAACCGGGCATTTCTTTTACCGGTTGGCTGAAGATAGGCGTCGCCAAGAACCATACCGACGAGCGCTGATTGCTGCTGCCTCGTAAGATTCACGGATGAATTGAAGCCACTTTAACTTCCCACGGTATTGGTAAAGTTTAAAACCCTTTGGGGAAAGACCAACTTTACGTCCACCGTTATAAGCCGTATTTATTCTCTCGCATTACTGCGAGAAGGACAACGAGCTCTTATTTCAGAGCTTATCCCCGGAGTAACTTTTAGCCGTTGTCTTCCACCTTTCTATGAAGAACCAAGAAGTGAGAGGTTGGAAGTCGGAAGTGAGAGCCATGAAACATCACGCACATCTCACTTCTAACCTCTAACCTCTCACCTCCCGGTATAGTGGTCGGGTCACTAACTTCTGCTTTCGCACCGGCGCGACGTGTAGGTCTTGCCGTTAAGCTGGCTTTTGCGTTTGCACGTCCAGCCCGATTTCCATCCGGGCCAAGCCAACCTTGATAAACTCCTCCGTTACTTTTTAGGCATGTGTTACTGCGTAACACGCGCGATGCCAATATACGAATGCATACGAATGATACGAATAACATACCAATCGAATCGCACTCATAATCGCGATCGTCGCGCTACACGGACGGGTCATTTCTGCCCATCTCTTCATGTCGCCATGAAGGTCAGACTATATCTTACAAACAGAAGTTAGAAATGAGAAGTTCGAAGTAGGAAAAATTCTCTCACTTCCAATCTCCAACATCTAACCTCTATTGTTCTGGCGTATAGTCGTTGAGGACTCTCTTTGATACCTTATCAAAGGTTGCCTGCTGGTTGTCCGCCGATTCCAACACACAGTGTCGGAATACCGCTCTAAGATTTTTACCTTTTCGACTTTTGTTGAAAGGTACTCAGAGATACCACGGATGTTCCAGCATATAGCCAGATTGTACTGATTCAGTTTTGGGTGAATCGGTTATCCCCCTTTTGTTGCGGCGGAGGCCGCACACGTTAAGGATAACGCCCCATTAAAACTGCCCACCAGGCACTGTCCCACGACGTTTTTGCCGCCGGGGTTAGATGGGAGCACACTCAGGGTGGGTGTTTCATTGGCGGGTCCAGTCGCCCCGAAAGGCAACCTTCAACCCCTCCCCACTACGCTACGCATGAGCACACTCACACCAATACCAAGCTACAGTAAAGCTTCCAGGGTCTTTTCGTCTTGCTGCAGGTAACCCGCGTCTTCAC
>CAZGIA010000025.1:0-3901 GCA_964526075.1 uncultured Candidatus Saccharibacteria bacterium | reverse complement strand
ATAGTCCGCTTCAAGTTGCGAGTGTGTTTCGCAACGGAAGGCGGCATCGAAGGCCATGTCGAGAGTGAGCCGATCGAGCTTCGCAACTCTTACGACAAGATCGGGCTCCAGGACGATCACCACTTCGAGGAAAATCCTGTTTGCCGGAAGATCCTCGAATGGTACGCAGAGGTTCTGCGCGCACTTCTCGAAGATGAGCTGGTTGTCGGCGACAAGAACTTCGGCCGAGGAGAGATTATCAAACTCTCTCCGCAAGACCCGCTCTACGAGGAGAAGGCGAAGGGCTTATTGTGGCTCGCGCTCTGTAAGAAGACAGGCAGTAGGGGGTTTGCAGATGCGGTCTTCGGGCGGATGAAGATTGAGCTCACTAAGCCGAGCGGACCCTATGTCGCTGGTCTGACCGATGAACAGATCGCCCAGTTCTTCGTACCTCCCCGATGATAGTCGCGAGAAATCGCGCTGGCTCTGCGTGGACAATCCTGTCTGCGCAGAGCCTTTCTTTTTCAAAGAATTTGCCGCCGAAGCATAAAATTAGTACACTAGCTTTGCGAAGGTGGGTTCGGACTAATTCAAGAATACTGCACCAAAACAGAACTCAACGTTTTTTTATAACATTTGCTACCACTTTTACTACACGTTTATCAAATGGATTTGGGATAATTTTGTGAGGAGTGGGGGACTTGATAAGGCCAGCCAAGACTTCAGCTGCTTTTAGTTTCACCTTGTCTGTGATTTGTTGGATTCCAGACTTCAAAGCACCTTTGAAGATGCCTGGGTAGACCAAGACATTGTTGATCTGGTTGGAGAAGTCGGAGCGACCAGAGGCATAGACTCGGGCTCCTCCCCTCAAGGCTTCTTCTGGCATAATTTCTGGTACGGGATTAGCGAGTGCAAAAATGATGGGATTGGGACCCATCATTTTAATATCCACAGCTTTCAGAATATTTCCTTGAGAGACTCCGATGAAGATGTCTGATCCCTTTAAAGCCTCATGAAGTGAACCAGAGAGGTTCTTGGAATTGGTAATCTTGAGAAGAATTTTCTTATGAGGATTTAGATCTTTTCGGATCTTGGAGATAATACCAGATCGGTCGCAAATTAAAATATTTTTGAAACCATACAGATGTAGAAGTTTCGTAATACCAGTTCCTGCAGCGCCTGCGCCGTTTATAATTATCTTGACCTTCCCTTTCTTTTTCTTTACTACCTTCAGTGCATTGATGAGACCGGCGAGGACTACTACTGCTGTGCCGTGCTGGTCGTCATGCATGATTGGAATATCTAATTCCTTTTTCAATCTTTCCTCAATTTCAAAACAACGCGGTGCAGAAATGTCTTCTAGGTTGATAGCGCCGAAAGTAGGAGCAATAGCTTTCACCGCAGCGATTATTTCTTCGGTGTCTTGTGTAGCAAGTACGATAGGGAAGCTGTCTAGACCGGCAAAGTGTTTGAAGAGGATAGCCTTACCTTCCATGACGGGGAGTGCGGCTTCTGGTCCAATATTGCCGAGACCAAGTACGGCTGAGCCATCGGAGATAATGGCTACAGCATTTTTCATAGTTGTAAAAACTTTTGCCAATTTCTTATTTTTGGCTATTGCACTTGAAACAGTGGCTACGCCAGGAGTGTAGGCCAGAGAGAGATCGTCTCGGTTTCGCAATGGGAATTTGCTGGTTATTGTAATCTTCCCACGCATTTGACGATGGAGTTTGAGACTGAGTTTATTGAAATCTTTTTTCATTTTTTTGTTGTGGGCACGAGAGGACTTGCACCTCCAATCCCTTGCGGGAGCTACGACCTGAACGTAGTGCGTCTGCTGTTTCGCCACGTGCCCAGAATTAAATATCCGTGCAAGAAGCATACCCTATATGCTAATATCTTTTCAACGCGGGATTAGCTCAGTTGGTAGAGCAATTCATTTACACTGAATAGGCCGCAGGTTCGAGCCCTGCATCCCGCACCAATGCTTGACCTTAATGACAGTATTCTCTACGAAGACCCAGATATCGTGGTGATCAATAAACCTGCTGGGCTTGTCGTACACTCTGATGGTCGGACCAAGGAAGATACTGTGGTTGATTGGGTTAAGGAGAAGTATCCTGAAACGATGGATGTTGGAGAGCCTATTAAGCTAGCAGCTAGTAGCAAGAAGCTAGAAGCTGTTATAGAACGTCCTGGTATCGTGCATCGTATAGATAGAGAAACTTCTGGAATTCTAGTCTTGGCCAAGACAGAAGCGGGGTTCGAATGTTTGAAAGCGCAATTCCAAAACAGGGAAGTAGAAAAGGTTTATCATCTTTTTGTCCATGGTTTGGTGAAAGAGGATCGTGGCAGTATCACTCGTCCGATAGGGAAGAGCGCTAGCGATTTCCGCAAGTGGTCCGCGCAGAGAGGAGCGAAAGGTGAGATGCGGGAAGCCTTGACATATTTCGAAGTTTTGAAACGCGATGAAGAAAACAAAGTCACTTTTGTCGAAGCGAAACCGAAGACCGGGAGAACTCATCAGATTCGCGTGCATATGCAGGCTATGCAACATCCTGTGGTGGGAGACAATTTATATGCTTCGGGGAAACCAAAACTGCTAGGTTTTGAACGCACAGCTCTTCATGCTAAGAAAATTACTTTCAAAAATGTGGATGGGAAGGAAATCATTGTCGAGGCTCCCTATCCTAAGGATTTTGTAGAAGCCATTGCCATGATTAGTTAATTTGTGTTAGATTACACTCCTAATGAATAGAATCATTTCACCAGTCAACATAGAGGAAAGACAGAAACTTGATCTCCGAGCTGGAGACACAGTTAAGGTCTGGCAGAAGATTATGGAGAAGGGGAAGACTCGTCTTCAAGCTTTTGAAGGGCTGATTCTCGCTCGTAAGCATGGCAGAGAGGCCGGGGCTACCTTCACTGTTCGTCGTATCGCTTCTGGTGTTGGTGTAGAAAAGATTTTTCCTCTCTATTCTCCGATTATCGACAAGATTGATGTTCTGAAGCGTTCTAAGGTTCGTCGTGCCAAGCTTTATCACATTCGTGAGAAAGCAGCCAAGGAAGTTTCTCGTCAGATGAGAAATCTCCGTTCCGCCAAAGAGATTCCAGTAGCAGTTATCGAAGATGTGACTGTTGAAAATACTTAGGAATGGTTAAATAACCAGACCGGCGTGAGCCGGTTTCGTTGTGGATAAATTGGTAGACGTTATTACCTTGAGGATTTATAATGATGGAATGCTCGGAACTAGAAGGGGACCAAAGCCAAAAGGGAAGGTGAAAATAAAATGGTCTGCGAATTTTGCCTACGCTATAGGCCTTTTAGTTACGGACGGCTGCCTCTCGAGTAATGGGAGACATATTCTCTTCACGTCAAAAGACGAAGAGCAGATTAAAAATTTCTTCAAAGCCCTTGGAATCAAGGATATAAAAATTGGAAGGACTTATTCAAAAAGTTCTGGGAAGAAAATATGGTATCACCGGGCTCAATTCGGAGACGTGCTTTTCTATAGGTTTCTTCTTGAGATTGGGTTAACTCCAGCAAAGTCTAGAACGTTAAGGTTTATAAAAATTCCTGATGAATACTTCTTTGATTACCTTCGTGGCTGCTTTGATGGAGACGGCTGTTCTTATAGCTATTGGGATCCACGCTGGAGATCAAGTTTCATGCTTTATATTTCGTTTGTATCAGCAAGTCGTCAGCACATTATGTGGCTGCAAAATAAAATTTTTCAGCACCTAGAAATAAAAGGTCATATAACCAGTGCTAAGAAAGAAAATTACTATTATCAACTCAAGTTTGCAAAAAATGATTCACTGAGAATTATCAAGGAAATGTATAAGAATAAAAAATCTTTATATTTGAAAAGGAAAAAGTTGAAAATTGATCAATCTTTGGCTATTATAAGAGAGCTCAAGT
>CAZGIA010000024.1:0-4149 GCA_964526075.1 uncultured Candidatus Saccharibacteria bacterium | reverse complement strand
ATACCGAGGGAACCCAACACTTAAATTTAAGTGTTGGGACCCGTAGAGACTAAACATCAGATACCCTGAGCTTGTCGAAGGGTAAAGTTATAGTCCATTCCTCACAGTAATGTGAGAAAACCCACTTACGCTCAAGAGAGCTACGGCGAGGCTAAGAAGCGTGAGACAGGTTGGACTCCTATCTACTGCAGGCGTTCGTTTCTTGAGGGGATTTGCTCCTAGTAAATTTTGCTACTTCACAAAGTAATTTGTGATGACAAAGTGGCTAATAACGGTGAAATCTTGCTACGTTTGGTCTGTTGATAACTACTGTCGGCCTAGTCCGTAGGCAGTGGTACAATGGTAAGTATAAACTTACTTGAGGACCAGAAATAACCAAGACAATACCGTGGGAAGTCATTCAGCACTAATTTTTGGAAAAAGAAAAACCGTCGGGCAGAGTTACAGTGGATTTGTAAGTCCACATCTCCCGACGGGCTACGAGCTGGATTCTAACCAGGCTCCGCATACTGTATTGTATCATTTGTATGATACACTTGTCAAGTACAATCTTGACTCCAAAAATTAGTGCTGAATTGACCCCGTAACGACTTGTTTCTGACTCTATGTCAGAACAGACTCACATGCAGAGGAATCATTTCTTGGAAGATGACTGCTCATGTGGGTAATACGCCAACATCCTAACCCGTTAAACGGAAGGATGAAGATATAGTCTGCGCTCCTGGTGACAGGGGATGATCAATAGATATGTTATATTTATTGTCGCGACGAGAGGACCGGAGTGAACCGACCACTGGTGTACCTGCTTTCTTGCCAAAGGAACCGCAGGGTAGCTAAGTCGGGAAAGGATAAATTCTGAAAGCATCTAAGAATGAAGCCAACCCCGAGATTAGGAAACGTTTGAGGGCCGTGGGAGATGACCACGTTGATAGGCGTTAGGTGTAAGCACTGTAAGGTGTTGAGCCGAGACGTACTAATTACCCGAATCTTATTAGGAAATTTGGAAACCACTTCACGAATTTCTGCGAATAAGATTGAATGCCATGAATGGAATTCTATTCGTATCATTCGGTCAAATTCGTAACTATTCGTATCTCTGTCCTGCTAAATGAAATCAACCGTTCGATCTTATTCGAGTTGGATACAATAAAGTTGAATATTTTGGCTTGGTGGCTTAACGCAGGTGGTACACCCGTTCTCATTCCGAACACGGAAGTTAAGACCTGTAGTGCCGATGGTACTCGTAAGGGGAGAGTAGGTAGCCGCCAGACCAAAGTATTGAATAAATGGCAATTCAGAGTCAGAGCTCTTTTTATTTACCCAGAGCCTGTTGAGGGGTTATAATGAACTCATGAATGATTGGTCTCGATCACGCAAAAGAATTATACTTGCCATTGTTTTATTGGCGGTGATTATTTTACTTGCTATACCCCTTTTCCTAATTTTCTATAACAAGCCGACTTGTATGGATAGGGTTATGAATGGGGATGAGTCTGGAGTAGATTGTGGTGGCTCCTGTCAGTTGTTGTGTTCGGCAGAATCTTTACCGCTTATTCTTAAGGGCGATCCACGCGTACTTACAATAGCACCCAATACATATGAGGTTGTAGCTCTTGTAGAGAATCCCAATCAAAATGCTGAAATTTATCAGGCTGAGTACATTTTAAAAATTTATGATACAACTAGTACTATTCCGATTAAGATAATTCAAGAAACTACTTTCATTCCTAAGGGAGCGAGTTTCGCAATCTTTGAAGGACCATTTACACTTCAAACTGGGATAACACCTGCTCGGGCTACTTTAAAGTGGCAAGAGGAAACTCTCTTATGGCGAAAAGATAATCTTCAGAAACATATGGTTGAGATTGTGGATATAACACTTTCAAATGCGAGTTCGACGCCACGTCTCAATGCAATAGTAGAGAATCTTTCTTTAGCTTCAGTTTCCAACCTTGACTTCGTGGTTCTCATTTCAGATTCTGAAGGTAATCTTTTCGCAGCTTCAAAAACTTTCATAAGCACACTCGCACCAAGTGAGAGTGCACCTATTGTTTTCATCTGGCCAAGACCCTTTACCAAGGAAGCTACTCAGATTGAAATTGTGAAGAGAGTTTTCCCAGATAGGAGTTTCATAAAGTAATCTGCAATAAACAATAACTATTTGTAAAAGATGCAAGGGAACGGAATCAGCAGAATTTTAAATCGGATCCAGCTAGATTGGTATCTTTTTATCCCTGCATTTCTAATCTCATTAGCTGGACTGGTGACCATGAACTCATTTGTTGGTGAGAATTATTTCTTTGTGCGTCAGGGTTTGTGGATTTTAATCTCCATATTAGTTTTTATTGTGGCGACTACTATTGATTGGCGTTTCTTGCGACGCACTTCTGTCTTGGTACCAATTTTTCTTTTTACTATTTTGCTCCTTGGAACTTTGCTAGTTGTGGGAGATGTGACACGTGGTATACAAGGATGGTTTAAGCTTGGTTCACTGGCTTTCCAACCATCAGATCCGGCAAAAATTGTGCTCATTTTGATGCTTGCAAAATATTTTTCAAGACGTCATGTTGAAATTAAGAACCTGCGTCATATTTTAGTTTCAGGACTTTATGCTTTCTTAGCTTTCATTCTTGTTTTTCTTCAACCAGACTTTGGTGGAGCGCTAGTACTTTTTAGTATATGGTTTGCTATGGTGCTTCTCTCAGGTATTTCAAAGAAGCATTTATTTTTCGTAGTGGGAGTTGGTTTGGTAGTTTCTGCTTGTCTATGGTTATTTGTTTTTGCACCATATCAGAAGGCGAGAATTCTGACCTTCATACATCCGCTTGAAGATATTCGTGGAGCGGGGTATAACGCTTACCAGTCTACTATTGCAGTAGGTTCTGGTCAGATTTTTGGCAAAGGAGTGGGGCAGGGCAGTCAATCCAAACTTCAATACTTACCAGAGTATGAGACAGATTTTATCTTTGCAGCTTTCTCCGAAGAATGGGGGTTTGTAGGTACAAGTATTTTGTTCATTTTAGTTTTATTACTCTTATATAGAATAGTAGGAAATGCTGAACACTCAGCCACCAACTTCGAATCTTTATTTGGGTTAGGTGTAGCAATATTTTTCGCCGTTCAAATGGGAATTCATGCTGGAATGAATATGGGAATGATGCCGGTGACTGGGATTACTTTTCCCTTCATGAGTTATGGTGGTTCGCACCTACTTACTGAATGGTTTGCGCTTGGTGTACTTTCTAGTATGAAGCGACATTCTCTGGGTCCGAGACTGCTATAGGTGTTTAAATGTGTTTGTTACAAGTAGACCTTAAAAGTTTCTGAAACCATTTTTTCAATAGAGAAGTTGTTAATATCATTTTCCAATATTTCCTTAACGCCTCCCACGAGATTGGCTCTAATTTTAAGCTGAGCCAGTTTTGCTTCAAGAAGTACATAAGGCAGACCTTCCTTGAGTGAGGGGAGGGCAAAAATGTCAAAGCCTTTCAACACTTCTTCTCGTGGAAGGAAACCGAAAAGTTTGACTCTGTCTTCCAATCCGTATTCCTTGATTTTCTGAGTTAAGAAATCTCGTTTTTCGCCTTCACCTACTATAGCTACAAACATCTCTGGGTACTTTCTTGCTTCTTCTACCAGAGCTATTTGGTTTTTATTATTATTAAGTTCTCCTATACTACCAACAATCTGCTTTCCGACAGGAAAGGCGTCTCTGATTATTTTGCTATTTCCAAAAGTTGTTTTGAGGTCTAGACCATTGTAAATATGAACCAATTTTTGATTGACTAGTGGCATTCTTCGCGCAGCATCCAGATCATATTTAGAAATTACGATTGTCTTATGAGACAGCATCACTGTAATCCAGGAGAAAAGCCAGATGAAAATGATTGAAATCTTGTCTCTCTTTTCCCAGAATGGCCAACCATGTGCAGTAAAAATTATTTTTCTAATTCCCGCCAATCGTCCTGCAAGATTGCCAAGTCCTCCCATTTTGGAAGAGTTGGTATGGAACACCTCGGGCTTCTCAGTTTTGAGGATCTCAAGGATTTGGAAGAGGGAAGAGATTTCTTTTCTGAGAGAAATATCTCTTTTCAAACTATCCAGACTAATCACTCGTATATTATTTTCACGTAATTTTTGTACCAAGGC
>CAZGIA010000023.1:0-4778 GCA_964526075.1 uncultured Candidatus Saccharibacteria bacterium | reverse complement strand
TTGGATCCTATGGCTGAAGGATTGCTCTTGGTTTTGGCTGTTTATCCTGAGCAGAGTCGAAGGGGGAATACTAGAGACAGGCAACAGTACTTGGATTTGGATAAAACTTATGAGTTTGAAGTGCTTTGGGGTATGGGTAGCGATACCTATGACATTTTAGGGAAAGTAGTTCAAGGGAAGTTTCCCAATAAGCTTGAAGACAAAATGGCATCACTTTTGAAGAAGATCCTTTCTAAATCTATTCAGGGTTACCCCATTTTTTCCTCAAAGAGTTTTGGCGGAGATTTCCTCAAAGCTCGAGATCAGAAAATAGAAAATTATGATTTTCCTGAAAAAAGAATTAAAATCTTTTCTCTAGAACATATTCATACTAGAGCTATTACTGGGAGAGAAATTATAGAAGAAATAACAAAAAGAATTGAGTTGGTTCAGGGAGACTTTAGACAAGTAGAAATTTTAAGTATTTGGAGGAACCTGCTCTGGCCACAACCTCACGAAACTTTTCTGATTTCAAAATTTATAGCTGATGTTTCGAGCGGTACCTATATTCGTGGTCTAGCGAACGAAATGGGAGAAATGATAGGTTCTAAGGCTCTAGCATGGAGTATCAAGAGGACGAGGGTAGGAAGATTTAAAGTCTAAATGTAATTATATCTTACGTTACTTACTCACGATCGTGAGTAAGTAACGTGAAGAAGTTTATAGGTTTTGTTAAAGATTATTTTAAATCTTTGCGAGAAGCTTTGGCACGGTCTGATTGAGTGAGAAGGACCTTGCGGAGGCGGACGGACTTGGGAGTGATTTCGATATATTCATCATCATTCATGATCTCCATGGCACGCTCAATATCAAGACGAAAAGCTGGAACGAGGAAGATACCATCATCAGAACCTGAAGCACGCATGTTGGTAAGTTGCTTGCCCTTAGTTGGGTTGACATACATATCTTCACCTTTAGAAGAATTACCTATCACTTGACCAGCATAAACTTCGTCGGAGGGTTCTACGTACAGGATGCCTCTTTGTTGAAGATTATCGAGAGAGAAAGCAAGACATTTGCCGGCTTCCATAGAGATCATGGCCCCTACATCGTGATGATCTATTTCGCCTACATATTTTCTGAAAGCTATGAAGCGAGAAGAAAGGATACCGAGACCCTTGGTAGCCACCACGAACTCACCTCGGTAACCAAGGAGACCACGAGTGGGTGCTTCGAAGATGAGACGAGTTGAAGCATTTTCAGTTTTCATATCCATGAGTTGACCCTTTCTGGTGGTAATTGAAGAAATGATTGCTCCGGACATTTCTTCTGGCACATCGATCACTACTTCTTCAAATGGTTCGGTCTTCTCTTCCCCGCCACCGGGTAGGCGGGCAAGTTTAAAAATAACTTTGGGTTGAGAAATCTGGAGTTCGAATCCCTCACGACGCATGTTTTCACAAAGGATGGCGATGTGGAGCTCACCACGTCCACAGACGGGGTAATAAAGTGTCTGGGATGACACTTTATCGGCAATCTCGAAGTCCACCTTCAGTCCCACATTCACTTCAAGTTCTTTCTCAAGGCGTTTACGGATCTGGCGACCTGTCACAAATTTCCCTTCCTTTCCAGCGAAGGGAGAATTATTTATGAGGAAGTTAAGAGAGATAGTGGGCTCATCTACATTGATCGCTGGGAGAATTTCACCTTCGGGATCTGCCATGATGGTATCACCGATGAAAATATCTGGTAGACCAGCGAGCATGACAATATCTCCGGCAATAGCTTCAGGAGATTCTTTTCTCTTGATACCTTCGAAAGTAAAGAGTTTTGTAATCTTGCCTTTGTAAGTTTTGCCCATGGATTCAATTCCTGAATGGAGTTGCTGTTTGACATATACCTCTTGGCCATTTTTCAACACTCCCTCATATACACGAGCGATAGCCATACGACCAAGGAAATTGTCGTAAGCGAGGTTGAAGGGTTGAAGTCGAACAGGACTGGTTAGATCTTGTTTGGCCGGAGGGACATGTTCAAGAATAACGTCAAGAAGTGGATTCAAGTTCTCGGATTCATCATCAAGATTTCGTTTGGCAATACCTTCGCGACCGATAGCATAAACAGTTGGAAAATCTATCTGTTTGTTGTTGGCACCAAGTTCAAGAAAAAGTTCGAGAACGGCTTCATGAACCCATTCAGGTCGAGCGGCTGGTTTGTCTATCTTGTTGATGACAACAATCGGTTTGAGACCTAGTTCGAGAGATTTTTTCAATACGAAACGAGTTTGAGGCATGGGCCCTTCCTGCGCGTCCACTATTAGAAGCACTGTATCTATAGAACGAAGGACGCGTTCCACTTCAGAGCCGAAGTCTGAGTGTCCTGGAGTATCGACAATGTTAATTTTTGTTACGGGACGTCCCGAGTTCACCGAGGGATAGAAGAGGGAGGTATTTTTGGAATAAATAGTGATACCACGCTCCTTTTCAAGAGCGTTTGAATCCATACTTTCACCTTCAGTAAACATACCATTCTGACGTAGAATTGCATCGGTCAGAGTAGTCTTGCCGTGGTCCACGTGAGCAATGATAGCGATGTTGCGAATTTCCATAAAATAACCCCACTTGCGGGGGAGAGTAATTAAAGCATAAAAAATACTCAGAGGCAACTATTTTTTCTGAAAGCTATCATTTTTATACACAAACTGGACTGAGACGGGTATGGTCGGCTCGGCTGCGAAGGGTTCATCTGGGTTACGATCGAGATATTTCAGATTCACCACTCCGTTCTCTATAGAAATGCTTTGAGGTGAAATGCGATCACCGATAAAGATGGCATTACTACCTTTGTAACTTATTGGACCAGAAATGTAAGCGGCAATGTAGATAAAGATTCCTGAACCACCTCCAGAGCTTGCAAGGAGAAGCACCGAATCCTTTTTGCCATCATTATTTAGATCACCTGAGGTAGTCTTCTGCAAGAGTTTAACTTCCTCACCGCTTTCTACACTTTGACCATTTGAGAGAGTGATACTTTTCTCATCAAGAACAAAAGTGGCGCTTGAAGGGTTGGGTTCAAAAGTGGTAGGAGTGGGGATAAATTGTTCCGTCCTTTTGATCTCAGTATCATTTTTGAAAAGGTAAAAACTACCTCCAATGATAATAATTAAGAAGAGTAGTTTCTTCATACTAGAATGATAGCAAGGTTCATGATCTGAAACATTGAATGTCAAATCATTTTTCTGGATAACCTTGGGGATATCTTGGGGATTAGAGGGGATAACTTCCTCCGTTAGTAGGAATAAAATACTTGGCTCCGCGACCAGGGATCGAACCTGGGACATCCTCCTTAACAGGGAGGCGCTCTACCGGCTGAGCTATCGCGGAGCGAAATATTCTATTACTTACTCAATTATCAATGAACAAAATCAATAATAGCAGAAAAGATTCTCTCATCAAAATTGCTTGGTAAATTATTATTTGTTAGTGTTTTCGTAATACTTCCATCATTTGCTTTGAGTGTAGAAAGTCTATAATTTGTCAAGAGTTGTAACTTTTTACCTATGTATGTGAACATTTAGGTTTATTTTCTAAGCTTTTGTATAATAAGTAAAATGATGCAAAAGTATTTTGCAAGGCTAAACGGTTGGCCTTCGACTATTATAGGTATCGCTATGCTTGGTATTGGGGCTTATTATGCTTTCAATTTTTATCAGAATCTTGAGGATGAAAGAGTGTTACTACTTGCAGAACTTGAAAGTGCTCGAGCATCCAATTACGAGCTTATTAGGAAAATCAATGAGAAGGAAGGAGTCATTGCTGCTTTTGAGGGTCAGATTTCAAGTATCACTTCGACGGTAGGTACATTGGAAAAACTTTCCAAAACTGACGAAGAGCTTCTAGCAAAGTATTCTAAAGTATATTTCTTGAATGAAAATTACTTACCCAAAAGTCTTACAGTCATGAGTGAAAGATATTTAAACAAAACTGCTACCAATATTGAAATTCATACTCAGGTTTGGCCCTATCTTGAAAAGTTGCTTATAGATGCGAATTCTGATGGTGTAAAATTGCTCGTAGCCTCTGGTTATCGTTCCTTTGCCACTCAATCAAGTCTCAAAAGTGGTTATACAGTAATTTATGGTACGGGTGCCAATAAGTTTAGTGCCGATCAGGGGTATTCTGAACATCAACTTGGCACTACTGTTGACTTCACCACAGAGAAATTAGGTTCAAATTTCTCCACTTTCGGTTCAGATTCTGCTTACCAATGGTTACTTGAGAATGCCTATAATTACGGTTTCATCCTTTCCTATCCAGCGAAGAATACTTATTACAAATTTGAGCCCTGGCATTGGCGTTATGTGGGGAAGGAGCTGGCAAGGCGCCTTCATGACGACCAGAAGTTCTTCTACGATCTTGACCAGCGGGAGATTGAGACTTATCTAGTGAAGCTTTTTGATTAGGTTATAATTAAGTTATGAGACTCAATATAAAGGCGACGAATATAGAATTGACACCGGCGATCTCGGCTTATGTCGAGAAGAAATTGTCGGTAGTTGAAAAATATTTAGGAGAGAATGTAGATGCTGTTGCTCAAGTGGAGGTAGGTAAGAGTACCCAACATCATAAGTCTGGAGAAATCTTTAGAGCCGAGATTCACCTAATCGGAGGGGGAGTAGATCAGTATGCTGTCTCGGAACAAGCCGATCTCTATGCAGCCATTGATATACTTAAGGATGAAATTATTCAAAATCTTAATCATGATAAAGGGAAACGCTTTGTCATGGCTAGACGTGGCGC
>CAZGIA010000022.1:1798-4918 GCA_964526075.1 uncultured Candidatus Saccharibacteria bacterium | reverse complement strand
ACCACTCTCAGAACTTCCTCTATAGTGGTAGTGCCTTGAACAGCTTTGAAGATGCCGTCTTCGATCATAGTCATCATGCCCTCTTTCTTGGCCTGCTCTTCGATAGTGCCTGCTGTTTCCCCTTTCATAATCAGTTCTTTGATAGTGGGAGTAACTTTCAAGATCTCATGAATGCCAATACGACTCTGATAACCATCTTCAGTATCCTTACCGGGAATGGGTTTATAGAAGGTGATCTTATCCCATCCGTCCTTAGGCCCGATAATCTTCTCACCTCTTAGAAGCTCAAGCATACGGTCAAGTGAAATAGTGTTGGAAAGAGTCTTCAGCTCCTCTTTACTGAGGAAGTACTTGGTCTTAGTATGAGTAAGTTTCCTAACCAATCTCTGAGCAATCACAATATTCAAAGTGGAAACGAGGAGGAAGGGCTCAGACTTCATATCAAGCAAACGTGGTATAGCTCCAGCAGCAGAATTGGTATGAAGAGTTGAAAGGACCAAGTGCCCAGTGAGAGAGGCATTGATAGCCAAAGCTGCAGTCTCATTGTCACGAATCTCCCCCACCATAATGATATCCGGATCCTGACGCACAAGTGTGCGCAAACCATTGGCGAAAGTGAAGCCAATCTCCGGACGCACCTGTGTCTGATTCACCCTATTCATCTGGTATTCGATTGGATCTTCAATAGTTGAAATATTTACATCCGGAGTATTGAGAAGATCAAGCATAGTATATAGCGTGGTTGTCTTACCAGAACCTGTAGGACCAGTGGCGAGAATCATACCAGTGGTAAACTTCATAGCTTTATGCAGTGACTCTAAACCCTGTCCATGGAAACCAAGACCCTCAAGAGTGAAGCCAGAAGCATTCTCATGCAGAAGGCGCATCACTGTCTTCTCACCGTAGTAAGTGGGGAGAGTAGATACACGAAAAGAGACTTTCTCCCCCTCAGAATCAATCTTGAAACGACCATCCTGCGGTAAACGTTTCTCATCAAGCCTAAGAGAAGAGAGTACCTTAATCCTTGCTGTGATACCAGAAGCGGTACTCTTGGGCAAGACCATGGCATCACGGAGAATACCATCAATCCTATAACGCACTAATATTTGACTCTCCTCTGGTTCAATATGGATATCGGAAGCATCTTGGATAATGGCATGTTTGAGTAAAGTGTCTACAATACGCACTACTGGAAAATCTTCAGCCAATTTCTTAAGATCAGCTTCTGGGGTATCTTCGCCATCAACCTTTTCACTAAGCATCTTCATGGCACCTGCCTCCTTCTGGATAATGTCCCCGAACTCTGCCTTAAGAGTCTTCTGATAGGAAAGCAGAGCCCATTTCATGCTGTCGTCGTCGGTAAGGCGTGGCAAAATCCTTAAATGCACCTTCTTCTTGATGAAATCAATAGCCGTCAGATCTTCTGTATCAAGCATAGCTACCTCCAAAGCATTTTCGGTCTTCTTGAAAGCCACGATATTGTGATTCCTAGCAATTGGTTCTGGAATAAGTGCTAAAACATTGAAATCAATCTTCTGATTCTTAAGATCTACAAATGGAATACCAAGAATATAAGCTTGAGCTCGACGCAAGTCATCAGAGGTAAGTGTACCGTAAGCGACAAGAGCCTCACCGATAGGAATCTGCTTTTCACTCGCAGACTTTTTCACCTTCTCAAAATCCTTTTTAGAAATGAGACCAGAATCAACTATAAATTCTTCAAGTTGAATTTCATCAATGTGCATAGATGAATTAATTTTATCATATTTTTCTAATGCTAAGGTATCGGATATGGTAAAATCAAAATGCTAGTCAGAAACCATGTCTAAACTAAAAATATTAATTCCATTATTCCTTGCCCTACCCTTCCTTACCCTTGCCCATAATGGAGTGGAGGAGAACTTCGTCATTCGTATGACCAGTAATGGTTTTGAACCTAAGGAACTCAAAATAGTTGAGGGAGATGAGGTTATTTTCATAAATGATAGCAACAAGAATCGTTGGCCAGCTTCCAATCTGCACCCCACCCATGGCCTATACTCAGAATTCGACCCACAAAGGGGTCTTAGCCCAGGAGAATCCTGGAAATTTATTTTCAATAGACGAGGTGTATGGAGAATGCACGATCATCTTGCTCCCAATCTAATGGGAGTTATTACCGTAGTAGAAGATTTAAATCAAAACAGTGATACAGAGAATATTACAGAAACAGTTGTTCTCAAAAGTGAGCTCAGCTTCTGGAGTAAGTGTAAAATTTTCCTACTTCGAATCTTCGGAAAAACCTAAAATAGGAATCAATTATAATTGCTTAAGACAATTGGCCTCAAAAACTTCTGGTAACTGAGCGCAGAATCTCCTCTTCTGATCAAAACTATTATTTGAACTCATAATATGTTTGCTAATCATGTTATAACACTGACCTTGAGCCTCTTGAGGTCGCTCACTACAGAAAGCAACAGTACGATCAAGTAATTGCAAAGAAGCGGACAAGGGAGCTCCCACCACATTTTGCATACATCTACTAAGTTTATTCAAATCCTTATCATAAGCTGAACACAATTTTTGAGTATAAAAACTTTTGAATAAATTATCAGGCACAAGAGCCACAAGATATGAAGCACGAATATAGCAATGATCCTTAGCGGTAATGCTTGGAGCAGTAGCACAAAACTCATATATCTTTACTAAATCATAAGCTTGAGTCTGGGCAAATACTTCAGGAAGATCGTACCAACAACCATTAGCAATCTCAAACTTGTCTCGGTAACGTTCACAGCGAGCAAACTGAGTTTCAAACCATTTTTGATTTCGTACTGGAAGTTCGGCCAAACCATGAACATTTAAATTGGTGCGCATAGAATCCTCCATAAAGATGCCTCCATAACATTGAAATAAGAATTCTCCGGAAAGTCCGTCACAAGATTTCAAAGCATCTTCCAAACCTCCATAGGCTTCAACTAGAGCCAGATGTCCAAGAATATGAGCACAACTAGTAGATGATTGGAGAGCTACTGTCTCTTCGCATAATTCTCTATAGAGACTGGCATTGACCTTAAAACTAGGATCTTCTGCCGCTCGCACTTCGAGTATGCCATGCATAAAACCTCCTCCACAACGTGT
>CAZGIA010000022.1:0-1698 GCA_964526075.1 uncultured Candidatus Saccharibacteria bacterium | reverse complement strand
TGAAAAAATAACAATAGATATTAGTTTTATAGACAATCTCATTTGCAAAATAGTATAACAAAAGTTTGTTCAAACATTAGATAACGTTTCCCCTTATCTTCCCATTGATCATAGAGAGTGGCCTGCCACCATTGAGGTTGCTCATAGTAACATGCGCTTTTATACTGTTTATTCAACACTGAACATGGATAATGCTCACCAAGCTTCCTATTCATCGGTCGATACAAACCTTCATCTCCCAACACTGTTTGAAGATTATATTCCATAAACACTCCTCCATAACAACCCCCCACTTCTGGTTGAGCTCGGAAACTACTACAAGCCTCCAAGGCTACTAAGAGATTCTGATAATCATATCCAAAGTTAAAACGTTGATCACAAATCATAATACCTGGAAGTCCGATCGCCTTATACAAAGCTCCTCCAAAAAAATGAGCAATACTGGATAACTCAGATTGCTCATTTTTTTCATCCTGAACAGGATAGATCTCCATATCCTTCTGATAGAAAAAACTTTTAAATTTTTCAAATCTCTTAAAACTGAGAGAAGCTATTCAGCAATCAGAATCATGCCTATAGGCTCAGAACCCAATTCACAACCATAGCCATATATACGCAACACTTCTCCGAAGTTGGCTGGTAGAGAAGCACTACCATTAGCTGGAACCACTACAGAACGATTCTCTCCAAATATCATTGTATGATCAATGCTGTCGTAGTTTCTGAAATTAATCATTTTATCCTTCTGAATTTTCAAAACTACTGGAGAAACTCGACAATCAACACCAACAGCCACTAGATTGGCTACTGTAGCGATCTTATACACAGCTTCTGCATGGGCCGAGATAGCTTGTTGGGCGGTAGCAGACTTAGGAGAGTTAAGGGCAGCTTTTTCCTCAAGGGTCAAAGGAAGAAAGTTGAAAGTAGTAATTTCATCACTTTCATTGTTTGAAGAAATCAAAGGAGGTTGAGTCAACGATCCCATTTGTGACCAAAAGTAAAAAACCCCAAGTATAATAACGACTGCAAAAACTAAGGTCAGCTTATTTGATTTTGAATGAGCACTATTATTTTGTAATTCAGGTTCCATATTTTTATTGATTATATTATTTAATAATACTACTTCTTCCTATAATGACAAGACTAATTGTACCCCACCCTAAAACTCCTGAAAAGCAGTAGCATACTTAAACAAAAAAAGACTTGTGATCAGGCAATCACAAGTCTTTTGTCACTGGCAATGACCGAGACTAGTTTCTCGTCTCTGCCATACTAGAGAATTCCACTCACAATAACGCCATTGGTCCTCATCTCTAACAAATGTAGCCGCCACATAGTGCCTAGTGGTGACAGCCTCACTCATCTCGCCAAAGTTACGGCAAGAGAAAGTTTCCAGCATTTGTGGGTCAAGCCATAATGCCCAAACCTCACTCCCTGAAACATGTCTGATGTCTTCAGGTACGGTGCCAAAAAAGTCACTTGATAATCTAGGCTTCTGAATTGAACAACCCCTAGCCATTATCCAGTTTAAAGTGACCCCTTGGACCTCAACTGCTGAATTCAAACCTGATAAGACGGTTGGTACCAATGATGATGTGACTGCAGTCGCGGGTGTCGGAGTTGGACTGGTTGGACTTGCCAACTCGCAACCAAGCGATAAACTCATGACGAAAAGAGCAACGACGAGTGTAACGAATC
>CAZGIA010000021.1:3899-5876 GCA_964526075.1 uncultured Candidatus Saccharibacteria bacterium | reverse complement strand
AACTATCCAGACTAATCACTCGTATATTATTTTCACGTAATTTTTGTACCAAGGCTCCTTCACCACCACTAAGGACGGCTACATCATGTCCAGCTTTCTTGGCTTCTAATGCTAGGTCGAAAACGTAGCGCTGCGCGCCTCCAAAATTACCCTTGGTTATTCCATATAAAATCTTCATTGACAATATTTACTTTAGCATATATAGTAATGAAAGGATAGCTTTTCTGGAGGTCAGGATGAAGAAGATTGAGATCATTTGCGGCACGTGGCAACTCGCTTTCGCTGCTGAATTATTTGCTCTTCTGAGTCCACCATTTATTGTCGCTGGGGGACTCGTTGTGTACTACTGGGCTTTCGTCCAACAATGAAGTCTGCGAAGAGCCGCGTACTACTGAAGGGCCCGCACTCGACGCGGGCTCTTTCTTTTTCTTTTTTTAAAAACCCCACCTACGCTGGTACTTACCTATAGGACATTATCAACGTATCAGTGGAATTTAAATGATCAGGCCAAAATGCGAGCGTAAGTGGCGATCATTTTCTATCTCGTCCGCGATTACGTAAAGCAATTCTTTTCCTATGCCCAATTCCGTTTTCAAAAGCCCTATTATATCTTCGCAATCGTAAGGATACACCCATACGCTATCTTGAAGCCTATACAATCCAGCCTGATTGAAGAGAAAATTTATCTGACGGCGAATTTTCTTTTTCTTTTCCGGAATATCGAAGATTATCATTCGCCACTTGTTGTCCCATTTTTTCGGCTTATTTAATTTGTAATCTGAAAATTCCCATTTATTCAATAAATTCTCACCCTCTTTGGTAAGTTGGTAATACCCGTCTTTAAATTTCAATAGACCTCGTTTGACCAATTTAGAAGCAGAAGAGGAGATATACTCTTTGCGGCGCGGATTGGGGAGAATACCAATCTTGTTCATCGCGCCCACAACATTCGGAGCCACTAGGCCAATACTTAAAATTCCAGCTGTCGCCACTGCTTCTAGTATCATTTTTTGCAGCTTGTCTTTCCCAACTCTTTCTTTGTTTCTTTTCTCTATATTACCCATACGTTGATACTTACCTATAGTACACTATTATCGTATTGGTGGGATTTAAATGGTCAGAAGAGAAGGGCTTTTATTTACTCCATTCTTGTTGTATAATGCACGTCCATGAGTTCACTCAAGCGCAAAGAGTCTCTGGTGCTCCTTTTAGGCGACGTTTTTTTCTTCCTAGTAGCTCTTTGGCTCACGCTCCTGATCCGTACTTTGGGGCTGCCCTCTGAAGAGCTATTTTTTACCCATCTTTTACCCTTTAGCCTCCTTTTCGTAGTCTGGGTGGTAGTTTTCTACATTGCCGGACTTTATGAGAAGCATACCCTCATTCTCAAATCTGAGCTCCCAAGTATTCTGGCTACTACTCAGCTTACTAATTCTGGACTTGCTGTTATTTTCTTCTATTTCATTCCATTTTTTATCATCACACCGAAAACCATTCTTTTCATTTATCTATTCGTTTCCTTCGCACTCATCCTTTTCTGGAGAACACATGGTTATTTTGCCTTGAGAAGGAAGCGCGCTGAGAATGCCATTCTTATTGGTTCAGGAGTAGAAATGAGAGAACTTCTAGATGAGGTCAATCATAATTCGATTTATAATCTCCATTTTACTTATTCTGTAGATCTTAGTCGTGCAGATGAGACAGGGTTCTGGGATGAGATTATGCACAAGGTTTATTCTGAAGATGTCTCAATGATTGCTATTGATCTTACTCATCAGAGTGTGGAACCTGTCCTGCCACATCTCTACAACCTTATTTTCTCCAAGGTACATTTTATTGATATGCACAAGATTTATGAAGATATATTTGATCGTGTACCTCTTTCTCTACTTCGTTATAATTGGTTTTTAGAAAATGTTTCTACTACACCTCGTGCTGCTTACGATACCTTAAAACGAATTATGGATATGACTATCTCTG
>CAZGIA010000021.1:0-3799 GCA_964526075.1 uncultured Candidatus Saccharibacteria bacterium | reverse complement strand
ACACCTCGTGCTGCTTACGATACCTTAAAACGAATTATGGATATGACTATCTCTGCCGTACTTCTTCTTATTTCACTTTTAGTATATCCCTTTGTATATTTCGCAATTAAATTGGAAGATGGCGGGACACTCTTCATTATTCAAGAGAGAATAGGGAAGAACAACAGAGCAGTTAAAATTTTGAAATTCCGTAGCATGACTGGTAACGACAAAGGAGTATATACGAATGGAGCCTCTGAGCTTAGAGTGACTAGGGTTGGAAATTTCCTTAGGAAAACTAGAATAGATGAGTTGCCACAACTCTGGAATGTTTTGAGAGGGGATCTCTCACTCATTGGTCCACGTCCGGAGTTACCTGAACTCGCGAAATCCTATTCTCAAAGTATTCCTTACTACAATGTTCGCCATCTCATTAAACCCGGACTTTCAGGCTGGGCACAGATTTATCATGATGCCCACCCCCATCATGGGGTAGCTACAGAGGAGACCAAAAATAAGCTTTCCTATGACCTCTATTACATCAAAAATCGTTCACTTTTCCTTGACTTTAAAATTGCATTGAGAACACTTAGGACGTTAGTATCCATCTCAGGTCGCTAGAGAGTTAGTCCATTTTTTATATAGAGGGTATATATCATTAGTATGGTTTATGTATGTTTGTGTAAATTTTTCTAGGATTTGGTTTGTTCAAAATTTTGTTCTTAAGAGCTGGATATTTAATGAAGTTATTGATAGGATGGTAAATTTTGTAACTGGATGTATAATTCTCGGACATGACTTCCCGAAAGTATCTTTGGCGATCTCTCCTACTCCTTATTATTTTTGGTATTCTTGGATACTACTTTTTCTTGAATCAAACAACGGCTGGTTCACATCCCTTTAGATATGGTCTTGATCTAGTGGGTGGCACGGAACTTATCTATAGAGCAGATACTTCAGAAGTAGATGATGTGGATGGAGCTATGGAATCACTTAGGGAAGTGATAGAGAGACGTATCAATATCTTCGGAGTTTCAGAACCTCTTATTCAAACTGAGAAGGCAGGGTTGATTTCTGGCAACAGTGAAGAGCGTCTCATCGTCGAGCTTCCTGGTGTGACAGATATTGATCGAGCGATAGCGCTTATTGGGCAAACTCCTGTACTTGAATTCCGCTTGGCTAAACCTGAATTTGAAGCAATTTTAAATAAGAATGCTTCTTCTACGCTTGACGAACTTTTCATTCAAACTGGATTGACTGGTCGATACTTGGAACGGGCGCAGGTGCAGTTTGACCCCAACACTCAGGCTGCTTTGGTTGGACTTAAGTTCAATTCTGAGGGAGCTGATCTCTTTGCCAAGATTACTCGGGAACACAAGGGCGAAGTGCTGGCTATTGTGCTTGATAACCAACTTTTGTCTGCTCCGATTATTCAAGATGAGATCAAAAGTGGTGAGGCTCAGATCACTGGTAGTTTCTCTCCGGAAGAGGCGAAACTGCTTGTCAGAAATCTTAATTATGGGGCTCTTCCCGTAGCTATTGAACTTGCCACATCGCAGACTATTGGAGCTTCTCTCGGTGAAGTAGCGCTCTCTGCTGGAATAAAAGCTGGGATTATCGGTCTCATGACGCTCTCACTTTTTCTCATCCTCTGGTATCGTTTGCCGGGATTAATTTCGGTGCTTGCCCTTTCTGTTTATGTCATACTCTCTTTGACTATTTTCAAACTGATTCCTGTTACTCTTACCGCAGCTGGTATGGCTGGCTTCATTCTCTCTATCGGTATGGCTGTCGATGCCAATGTGCTCATCTTCGAACGCGCGAAAGAGGAATTGAAAAAAGGGAAAAGTATTCGCGACGCTTTCCATGAAGGTTTTCATCGAGCTTGGTTCTCAATTCGAGATTCCAATATTGCTTCTATCATCACTGCTATCGTGCTCTTCTGGCTTGGCACTTCCGCTGTGAAGGGTTTCGCACTGACTCTCGGTCTTGGGGTAGCTGTTTCTATGTTTACAGCAATTACTGTTTCGAGAACTTTCCTTTTTGCCGCATGTCCTGAACCGGTTGAAGGAGTATCTGAATCAAAGTTGAAGAGGTTTCTTTTTAGTAATGGATTTTCCGCCATCCGGATTGGTGGATCCGCCTTCTCTGGCGGACAAAACTAATATGTTTGTTATAAAATACAGAAAAGTTTGGTTTGGACTCTCCACAATTCTTTTCGTGACTTCTATATGGGTAATAGTTCAGTATGGTTTCAACCTTTCGATTGATTTTAAAGGGGGCACTCTCACGGAAGTTTCGTATATAGAACGACCGGACAAAGAATTTGTTGAATCGAGAATCGATCAAGGTGGAGCTTCGATCAGAACTTCTGGAGAAAACAATTACATCGTTCGGACTAAGGAGCCGTTAAGGGCTGACTTGGGTGGTGAGATCATTAGACAAAATACTATAGGTCCTGTTGCTGGAGCTGAGCTTCAGAGTAAGGCCACCAAGGCTATCCTTGTGGTAGTTCTTATGATTGTGCTCTTCGTGACTTTTGCTTTCCGCAAGGTTTCCAAACCGGTAGCCAGCTGGAAGTATGGTCTTGCTACTATCATCGCACTTGCGCACGATGTGATCATCCCGACTGGAATTTTCGTATATCTTGGGCACATTTATGGGATTGAAATTGATCTTCTCTTTGTGACCGGACTTCTCGCTATCCTTGGTTACTCGGTACATGACACTATTGTGGTCTTTGACCGAGTACGTGAGAATCTTTTTTTCAATAATGAACGCCATAGTAATGAAGATTTCGAACTTACTGTTGGAAGATCTGTCAGCCAAACCTTCGCTCGTTCGATCAATACTTCACTCACTATTTTCATCACCCTACTTGCATTATATGTCTATGGGTCAACTTCGACTCAAACCTTCGCCCTACTTCTTATTGTGGGTCTTATCGTGGGTACTTATTCCTCGATCTTCGTCGCTTCACCACTACTTGTAACTTTCCAAAAAAGAGGTAAGCAATAATAAAAAGTGCAAGATTACCTTATCAGCTGGGTTAATGTCTTTTTTCTAGTCTGTTTATAAAACTAATACATACGTTATTAACTCACGATCGTAAGTTAGTAACGTATGTATTGAGTAAGTGTAGTGGGTAAGTGGGGCTAAGGTATTGAGATTATACGAATGCCTTGGTATAAGTAGTGTTTGAGTGTAATATCCCTTTAAGGAGGTAGAGATGACAAAGGAAGTAAATTGTCCCAAGTGTCAGTCCAAAGAAGTATCTCAAGTGGGTGGGACTCGATATGAGAAGGACTACATCCAGCGGAACTACAAATGTCAATGTGGGCACACTTTCACCCATAAAGAATGGAGGGATGTGGTGCCACCACGTGGTGGCAATTGATTACTTTCAAAACAAGTGGAGAGGCGTGCGAGCGGAAGCGAGCACGCCTTTTAACTTATTATTTATTTAAGTTTATACATTATTATTTCACTGGAGTGAAAAGATAATGTATGTGTTTAAAAGAGAATAATACTTGAGCTTGCAAAGGGAAATGGAGAAGTGTAGAATATTCCTCACGTCTTAACTACGAATAAATACTGTCGTTAAGGCGACGGTACTTTGATCCATTCGATAAACTCAGGGTCAAAGTAAACGAAGTTGTACTTTGACAATTGAATACTTGAGAAATAAGTCCTTCGAGTAATTACTCTCAGGATGAGCAAGTTTCAAGAATATTCTTAAATAATGAATTCTGTCCGCATCTCCCAATAGCAACTAAGGGGTGCGGAATTGAGCAGGATATGAACTCTGACATGGTTCAAA
>CAZGIA010000020.1:0-6095 GCA_964526075.1 uncultured Candidatus Saccharibacteria bacterium | reverse complement strand
TTCACCTTGCCTCTCTCTTCATCGACGCCAGAAACTTTTCCTTCAAGATCCTTAAACGGACCATCTACTATAAGCACAGCATCGTTCTCGATAAGATTGATAGTATGAGTGACCTTATCTGCATTCATACGAGCAAAAAGTGCATCCACTTCCTTCTTCTCTATCGGCACAGGATACACACCGGAGCCGACGAAACCTGTTACGCGAGGCGTATTTCTAACCACATACCATGAGTCGTCAGTGACAATCATATCCACCAAGATGTAACCTGGATAAATTTTCTCTTCTTCTTCCACACGCTTACCACCCTTAATCTTAATTTTCTTCTCAGTAGGGACAATAACATTGAAGATTTTATCCTCCATACCTAAAGATTCTATACGCTGTTTCAAATTCCTCATCACAGCATTCTCATAACCCGCATATGTATGAACTACATACCAATTCCTACCTTCAGAAATGTTTTGTTTACTCATAAATTAGTTTATTTGATAAATTAAATAACGAACTTCTTAAGTATTAAGGAAAAAAGATAATCAAAAAAACCAAGAAAAACAGCAGTAAAGATAGAAATTAGAATCACTATTATGGTAAAAATCATGGCCTGCCGACGAGTTGGCCAAGAAACATGCGCGAGTTCACCTCTTGTATCCTTAATATAATTAATGAATCTATTCATTTTTTAAAAAACACCCTCGGGGGTGTACTCATTATGTTATCATGAGTACCTCAAAAGTCAACCCGCCCCTTCTGGGGGCGGGTCAATTACTCCTCCACCAGCTCTTCAAGAGCTTGTTTTCCTTGTGGTGCATCTACCTCCCACAGAAGCATACAACAGCCACCACAGATGTAGTAGCCTAGGCTTCTAAGCAAATACACCAAAAAATTGTCACAATGTGGGCAAAGTATCGGAGTTGCGTGATGAAGCGGAAACTCAGGCAAGTTTAACATTTGGCCCTCCGAAAACAGATCCTATTTAGATTATACCCCAAACTCAACGAATTTCGTAAGTCACATTAACAGAAACAGAAATCTTGTTCTCTCCAATAGGAAGACTGGGTGATCTACTCTGTCCTTCTACATAAGAAGTTGAAGTTAGCGTGTCATAATAAGACATTGGACCTCCTCCAAGGTTGTCACCATAACCTATTACACGGACAAGTTTGACCCCTAATTCACTGGCAAGCATTTTTGCCTTTTCTTTGGCATCAATTATAGCTTCTTTTCGAGCTTCATCCACAATCTTATCTTGATCATCTATGATAAAGGCAACTGAGGAGAGATAAGTGACACCAACCTTTCCTACTATAGCTAGAGCATCACCTACCCTTTCTATCTCCCTCACCTTAACAACCACGGTGTGACTCACAGTATAGCCATCCTGCTTTTGTTGTGAAGGTGGACAATAATTTATCGAGCAGGGAGGAGAGAAGTAAATATATTTTGGATTGATAAAATAATCTGAGGTTCTAATATCTTTCTCATCAATACCAAGATCTTTCAAATCAGCAAGAATCATATCCATCTTCTTAGTCACATCCTCTTGTGCGGTAGAGACAGTAGAAGCATCCTCCAAAAGATTAAAGGTAAATGAGGAAATGTCAGGAATTGCAAAAGCTTCCCCATCACCATTTACCGTAATGGTGTTATAAATCGGATCGGGGTTACGAAGCTCCTTAAGACCCTTAGCTCCTGACACTGCTAAGAAAACTGCTAGCAAGATCAAAACGACTCTTCCCCATTTATAAAGATTGTTGATTTCAGATGTTTGCATGATGCGAATTATAACGAATTAAATCGAATGATACGAATTATTTGTAACATTCGGTCACATTTGCAAATATTCGTCTAGAGGTTAATACTTTTTCTGAAAGAACGTCTATCGCCCACAAATACGTTGAAAACAAGGACGGTAAAACTCACTGAAAGTAGGCCCAAAGTTACTCCTGCAAGAATATCAAGCGTCCAATGCGCTCCCAAATAAAGACGAGAAAAACAGATCATAAAAGTACCCAGTATTGATCCTATTAGTAAAACACTCCTACCAGAAGCACTACGAATCTTGTTCCAGAAAATATAGGAAAGGAGAAAAAAGAAAGTGGTGGCAACAGTGGCATGACCAGATGGAAAACTCCAACCATCTGTTTGATAGATTTCAGAGATGGGACGACTAATTTGGAAAACATTTTTTAAAATAGTGAGAGAAACTACTGCTACCATAAACGCAACCAAGAAGAGCATCGCATCATAAATATGACCCTTCATAATAAGTAAGATGGAAAGGAAGAGAGCAACACAAGCTAGAATAAAAGGAGCTCCAATCTGTGTTATGGCTACGAGGAAGGTAGTGAGAAAAGGCGTGCGTGTATGTACCACCATTTTCTCAATCACAGTGTTAAGTGGTGTAAGATCAGTACCTGAAAGTAACCCCTCAATAATAATCACTAGGACAAGTCCTGAGATCATATACACGAGAAGAAAGAGAATATTCTTTGCCCAATTTGGAACCATGATGATTTAAGCCTAACACAAATCAGATTGCTGGTGTAAGTATTGCCTTCGCGAAACCCACAGAAAAAGCTTTGCACCAGATCCAGATTTCGTTGTAGTCATCTAGGTTTAAACCATTAGGAAAATCGTAGTTCTGCGAGCCTAGGTTACCCTTCAGTTTCGCCACCTCACTTCCCTTTACATACTGACCATCCTTGCCGAGACCCACATATAGATCGGGACCATTGGCAACCTCGAAGTTTTCTTCGAATCTAATGACATATCTCTCCCCAACCTTAATCACATTCATATTGCCAGAACCAGTATGAATACGATCGAAACCGTTGAAGGAACCTCGTAAGGCCACTACTGGCTGTATACCTTCTGCTTGCTCAGTCAAGAAGTCGAGCTCTTCAGAAACTCTCTTGTCAAAAAAGAAAGGTGAGATAAGCCAGTAGGCCACACCGAGCAATACCACCGTTACCACTATCACAATAATTTTTTTCATAAATATGTATTTAAATAATACTTTCTAGAGTATAGCTTGATGAAACTAAAAACTCGAGGCATATTAAGGATCGACTTCTTCAAAGAAGAAGAGTTTAAAAATTTATCAAAAATAGCCATATAATTTATTTTTGTTCAGCACCCTCGTACACAAAATTCTCCGCAATTTTCCACACACCTTTTTCTCGAAAAGCAGGGATCTTCTGACGACGTGCGGCATTGGCAAGAGCGGAACCAGATTTAGAATTCTGTTTTACATAATCAGAAAGAGTGATGATTTTCTCACCCTTTAAATATGTAATTCTTTTATGAAGCGATTCCATGAGCGAGAGTGCTACGATCTTCTCCATCTTCTTTGCAGTCTTTTTATCTCGATACTCTGCAAAGGTGCTGTAATAATCTTTCTTTTCTTTATCTCGAATAATGATGCCAGGAAAACCAAGACGCTGAAGCTGATAATTTATAAGCACACGACCAATACGACCATTACCATCATTAAATGGATGTATCGTTTCAAATTCAAGATGAAATTTCGCCACTTTATCGATAAAAAAGTCACTGAAATGAGCAGTGTACTCAAGAAGTGTTGCTTCAATCATTCTTTCCACATGTTCCGGTACAGGAGCAACATATGTGCCCACTCTTACATATTCACCAATCTTTCTAAAACGTCCGGCGATACTGTCATCAATGCCATCAATAAGCATTTTATGAAGAAGTAGGATTGTTTCTTTATTTATTTCAGACTCTTGAGCTTTAGTCCTGATGTAGATAACAACGCGGGCAAGATTCTTTGCTTCAAACACTTCCCGGACCGACACGTTTCGTGTAACTTCCATCTCCAAGAGAATCTTCTCAGTTTCCTTAAGTGTAAGGGTAGAATTCTCGATCGCATTCGAGTTGTAGACCGCCTCAGCGACTTCAGCTTCGTCCACGAGCACTAAAAGTGACTCTTTACCTTGGCGAAGAGTGTCATATTCTTTTTTAAGTTCTTGAAGCTTATCTTTGATTGGGTTGGTGGTAGCCATAATGGGTATTAAAACTTACTACCTATTATATATCTTTTCACCACATTTTGTCAATTATCAGTGAAAATAACCAGAAAAATACTTACTTTCACTGGTTTTTATACCCATTTTACTCATTTTGTGACTGAAGCTTGATTAAGATTCATCTTAAGTGAGGAGTAGCTTTTTTCACGATCAATATTGGCACAATTTCCAAAGTATCTTTCTTGATAGCTACACTACTATCGAAGTCACCATTATAACTCTGCATATCGTTTGCAGGTAAGTTGTCTATTCTAAGACTGAAAGTAAGTAAGATCTCTTCGCCAAAGAGAACTGGATTGAGTGATGGCAAAAGGGTGAATTCTATACCGTCAAATATTTTCCTATCCTCATTGGATGTTTTCTCAAATTATCCTTCATTTTCATCATTTTAAGCAAACCTTCTAAACATTGAGGTAGTTTGTACCAACCAGCTGAACCATTAAGGTGTCCACCCTTTTTAATAATTACGAACTTCCCTCTTAATTGCCTTGCTAGATACTCTCCTTGATCAACTGATACTGCTGGATCATTGTCTCCATGAATTACCAAAATATTTTTAACCTTAGAATTAATAAGTTTGAAATCAAAAGGTTTTTTCAAGAACCTTGCCACTTTCTTGTTTTGAGTTTTGTAAACAGGACTGGATACAAATACCACTCCTTTAATATTTTTGACCTTAGTCTTTTCTAGAAATCTTAATATCGCTGGTGATCCTAAACTATGACCGACCAAATAAATTTGATCTCTTGAACTACTTCCAACATGTCTTTCAATTTCCTTAATCCACTTAGTAGAAATTGGATTGTTGGGAGTGGGCATAGCCAGAGCACAAGCATATATCCCTCTTTGAGAAAGCTCCGCCATTAACCAAGGTCTCCATCCCCCATTTGGCTGACCTTGAAATCCATGTATTAAAAATACCTTTTTCATATTTAAACTATACTAGATTCCATCAGTTTATAAACCTCTTGGGAGAGCTTACGCATTGGAAATTTTATCCACGGCCACTTGGTTTTGTAAAATATTTAAAAGTGTTTCAGTAAATTTTATTCTTTCAGATGAACTTGAAGAAACGAAAGAAGCTAGTAAATCATAGAATTCCTTATCTTCATTCTGAATAATAGGCAAGGCTTCAGCTGGAGTAAGAGACCACCTATCTTGGACTTCAAACCAGAGTCTTATTGCAATCTCGTAAAAGAACCCAGCATAGAAATACTCCACCATAGGATTGCCCCCGTATTTTTCTATCTTTCTTCTCCAACTATCCAACCTTTCAAATCTTCCTAACACAGCTTCGCGATATAAAGTGAAAGGTCCTTTATTAAAGTTTTCTTCAGTCTTAACTAATAGCAAGGATAACTTTCCTCCAGAATTATCTAGCAACACTTTCACTGGCCACAATGGTCCGTATGGAATAGTTAAGGGTTCATTTTCTTCTGGCCATTTTTTGAAAGTGACATCCAAACGCGCATCTTGAAAATCAATAGCCTCTCCATTCTCCTTCTTAGAACCCAAGAGGAACAAATCCCAATCACTCTTTTCCGTTTCTCGACCCTTGGCTCTAGAACCACCAAGTAGAATTACTTCTGGTTCATATTTATTCTGAATAAATTTAATAATTTTTTCTTCCATTTTACTTCTTCATGGGTGGCTATCCGGGGTCGAGCCGGAACTTGAAGATCCACAATCTTCCGTGCAGAGCCGCTACACCATAGCCACCATTAATCACACAAAGATACTTTATAACAATTCGAGCTGATGGTCACGTCATAATTTTTTATTGGTCAGGTATAAAATTCTGCTGAATTTTTACCCGACCCGACCTCGCACCGTCGTGCTCCGGTTCACAGCATTTGAAAAACAGCCACTCAGGCTGTTTTTCAAATGCTGTGCGCGGGAGAGGACTTGCACCTCCACGCCTTACGGCACACGCACCTCAAGCGTGCTTGGCTACTTTTACAACACCCGCGCGTATATTTGTCAAGTATATTACTTGAGCTCTCTTATAATAGCCAAAGATTGATCAATTTTCAACTTTTTCCTTTT
>CAZGIA010000019.1:468-6406 GCA_964526075.1 uncultured Candidatus Saccharibacteria bacterium | reverse complement strand
TCCTGCACAGCTCGTATCGCATCTCGCACTCTTCCCTCTTCTTCTAGTTCTGGAGTGAGATTGGTATCAAGCCAAACTTCTTCTGTTAGATTTTTATCTACCGTTACAGTTTTGACATTCAATTCATCTTTAATTATATCCAGATATTCATTTCCTAATTCTTTATTCTTTATTCGTAATTCATTCAACGGCTGCCTAACTTTTATATTGGCTTTCTGACGCAACTCTAGAGCAAGAGTTACAACAGCTCTGGCTTCTTCCATTTTCTTTAATAAATTCTTATCAATATTATCTTCTTTAGGCCACTCCTCAAGATGAACACTCTCCTTCTCTCCACCAAGTCTTTGGTAAATATCTTCAGCGATAAATGGCATAAACGGAGCAATTAACTTGGCGAGGGTCAAGAGAACTTCCTTCAGCTTTGGCAAGGCCTCCGGTCTGGTGCGCGAGCGACGCAGATACCAAGTCGACAAGTCGTCGACGAAATCTGCTATAGGGCGGCTAGCGCGATCTAATTCATAATTTTCAAGACCTTCTGTAACATCTTTTGTAAGCTTAGCGAGTTTGGCGTCTATCCATTTATCCAAAATGTGATCTGAAGAGCCCTTCTCTCTCTGTGTTGCGTAGAGTTCGTAGAAACTGACAACGTTATCTATGCGGTTTATGAGCTTCTTCACTACATCATCAAGCCCTTTTTCCGAGAATGCTATATCATCTGCATGCACAGCTTGTGAAGATACCAAGTAGTATCGCAGGGCATCAGCGCCGTATTTATCTAGAACATCTGTAAGCTCAGGGTAATTCTTCAGGCGCTTACTCATCTTCTTGCCATCTTCTGCAAGTACGAGACCGTTCACGACCACGTTCTTGTACGGAGATTTGTTAAATAGCGCGGTGCTCAACACCAGAAGTGTGTAGAACCAGCCGCGAGTCTGGTCGAGACCTTCTGCTATGAAATCTGCCGGTATAAGATTACGGGCGGCACGAGAAGCGAAGGGTACCAAACCGGAGTCATACCAAGTATCAAAGACTTCCGGAATCCTTTTGTATTCTTCCCCATCTTTCTCCAAAATAATTTCGTCTATATATGGTCGATGCAGGTCGAGCTCGAAATTTTCGTTGTGTGGATATGGGGCAAATGATAGCTCTCGAATCTCTGCAGGATTCAGCTGTTCTCCCGTTTTAAAATTATTACTCTGCTCACCAGCAGCAACTCTCTCTAATACCCACATGGGCATTCCGTGAGAAACAAGAAGAATATTTTTATTTTGGTATTTTCTATCAATATCAAAGAGAACCTCTCCCATACGTCTGCGTAAACTCATGCCATCTTCATCTGGGCCGACTTCATGCAACCTCTGATCTGTTTCAAAATCTTTCTTAATTATTTCTGCCGTCTCTTGCGTGCGCAAAAATGGAGACGCTATGACAATATCAAATTTCCTGCTGTCTACTTTTGCCACTTCCTCTCTGCCTTTTTCGGTCAAATGATTATTCGGGTCTCCTGTCATATCAGGAATTCCCTTCACTAAGTTCTCTGATTCCCCATGGCGCATGATGAAATATTTATTCCCAGATTTCTTGGAATATTTTTTCAGTATCTCAATAGAATCTACTATTAAACTTTTAGATTTATTTGCATTTTGCCAAACAGGAAGAGGCGTACCCCAGAAGCGCGAGCGGGACACAGCCCAGTCGCGTGCTCCTTCAAGCCACTTGCCAAAGCGGCCATCGCGGATATCTTTTGGCAGCCATTTAACTTTTCTGTTGCTAGAAATAAGCTTATTTCTAATCTCGGCGACCTTTATAAACCAAGAGGATGCGGCGTAATTTAAAAGTGGAGTATCGCAGCGCCAGCAATGAGGGTAGCTATGGGTAATTTTCTCCTTAGTAAAAAGGAGATTTTTAGCCGCTAAATATTTTATTATTTCTACGTCACCAGATTGGTGGTCATCTTTTGGCTTTACGGATTTTCCAGCAAAATCAGTTACTTCAGGCTTAAAGCGTCCGTCAGTTCCAACATGCTGAACAAATGGTAAATTTTCCTTAAGAGAAAGATTATAGTCATCTTCTCCAAACGCTGGGGCAACGTGAACGATACCTGTTCCCTCTTCCGCGCTGACGAATTCCGCTCCGTAGACTTGCCCTTCTTTCAGATAATAATTAAAAAGGGTTTTGTATTTTCTTCCGATTAATTCTTTTCCAGAAAAATTTCTTTTGATTTTATATTTTTCTCCAAAAACTTTCTCGACTCTAGAACGAGCGAGAATATATGTATTGCCTTCTACTTCTCCTTCAACTTCTGCGTATTCAATACTAGGATTTATAGCCAAAGCCACATTCCCAGGTAGAGTCCATGGAGTAGTTGTCCAAGCCAAAAAATATGTGTTGGGCTTATCAACATCTTCCAATTCTACAGTTACAGAAATATCAGTGATATCTTTGTACCCCTGATTAACCTCGAAGTTTGAAAGAGTTGTCTCGCAGTGCGGGCACAAATGCATAGACTTGAAACCTTGATAGACCAAACCTTTATCATGGAGATTATTGAAAGACCACCACACGGATTCCGTGTAGCTTGAATCCATCGTCTTGTAGGCATTATCCATATCTATCCAACGACCAGTGCGCGGAATGATCTCCTTCCAATCTTTTTCAAAGATCAAAACGCTTTCGCGAGCGCGTTTATTGAATTCGGCAATGCCGAATTTCTCGATATCTTTCTTGGTCTCAAGCCCTAGTTCTTTCTCCACCAGATTCTCTATCGGCAGACCGTGGCAATCCCAGCCCCAGCGTCTTGGTACGCGGTATCCACGCATAGTCTTATAGCGGGGAATGACGTCTTTGATAGTGCCTGGCAAGATGTGCCCATAATGGGGCAGCCCGGTAGCAAACGGCGGCCCGTCGTAGAATACGAACTCACCCTTAGGAGCTTCTTTGTCCAGACTTTTTTCAAAAATTTTATTTTCCTGCCAAAATTGGAGGATTTTCTCCTCTTTCAAGGCTCTTTCAGACTTGTCCGCCATAGCTTTAGCGGGGGTGGGCTTTTCGTTCATATTTTCGCCATTTTAACACCTTTTACATCCTTTCGGGAGCAGGAATACCAAGGATAGTCAGCCCATTTTTCATCACAATTTTGAACGCTTGTGTAATAGCCAAACGGTATGAATCTCCCAAGATCACTTCATGCGCGTAGAAATTGTTAAACGCTGCGGAAAGCTCAGTGAGATAGGTCACAATATAATTAGGGGCATATTCTCTACCCGCTCTCTCAACAATCTCTGGGAATCTGTACAGAAGTTTTTCAATCTCACGCGTATTCCTCAAGGTCAGACCTTGGGAATCAGTACTTAAGGTCTGACCTTTGGCTCGGGCTTTCTCCAATATAGAATTCGCTCGTGCGTGTGCATACTGCAAATAAACTCCGGAATCACCTTCGGTAGAAACAGATTTTTCAAAATCAAAAATAATATCGTTCCCGATCGCTTGGCGTAGGATCATATACTTAATAGCGCCCACAGCCACAGCTTCATCATCCTTCACCCTAGTCTTCACTTCTCTAATTAATTCTTCTGCACTAATCACATCTCCAGTTCTTGAAGACATTTTCCCAGTAGGTAAACGCAACATGCCGTGAGGTAGATGTTTAGTCTTAGTAGCTAGTTCAGGCAAAACTTGTTTCATTGCCTCTAATACCACCTTGAAATACTCTTTGATCTCATTGCCTGTCACTATTACAGAAAGATCGTAAGGATACTTATCGAATTTATTTTTGGCATTACCCAAATCTTTGGCTTCGTAAGTGGGAATCCCCTGAGAGTTTATAAAGACTCTAGTGTGAGAGCCTTTGAATACAATTGCTCCCTCAGATTCCTCGAAAACTTTTCCCATATTTTCTTCCACAATCTTCTTACCAGTTACTGCTGTATCTGATTCGAAGAAATAGTAGTCGAACTTGGTGCCAAACCTCTTATAGACTCCTTCGAAATACTCGAGGCTAGCTTTCTTCCCTTCTTCGTAAATTTTATTAATCTTTTCATCAGAACCTTCATAAATCTTCTTATTTATCTCAATGATTTCATTTTTGCTTTCTTCATTTTCTTCATATTCCTTATTTCCATATATATAGGCCGCCCCGCCGCCAAATCCCTGTCTTACTTTTAGAACTGCCCAAATCGCCTTGGCCACATGAAGGCCTTTATCCCCCTGATAGTTCGCCTGCTTCACTTCAGCTCCATTCCATTCGAAAATTCTCGCAATAGTAGAGCCAATAACATTGGGCATTAAATGTCCGATGTGAAATTCCTTAAATGGATTTGGATCAGTATGTTCCACTATCACCTTGAGACCCTTAGCCTGTTCGCTCTTACCGAAATTTTCTCCTTTTTCAATAATCTCTTCTAAACTCTTTTTGAAAAATTCTTTCGAGAGAAAAAAGTTTATAAACCCAGGTCCAACCAACTCCACCCTCTCCACCCCACTTAGTGGTTGAACCTCTAAGTAGTGGTAAATCTCCTTAGCCTTACCTGTCTTAATCCCGACATTAGTTGAAAAGTCTCCCATCTTGAGATCAGTCGGATGCTCCACGACAAAAGTCGTCCCTTCTATGCCAAGAGACTTGAGAATCCCATGTACAGCTGTCTCTATCTCCTTCTTGACCATTGAGTCAATCATAGCTTTGATTGGAGAGTTTTTAAAGTGAAAAGATCAAATCAATTGACAATAGATACTTAAAGGGTAGAAATAGGTCAGGAAACGTTCAAATTGGAGGAGTTTAATGGAGACATTCATAGTCGGTAGTGCAAGCGCCAAGGTAATCTGCGACAGTAGTTTCGAGGGTTCAAGGTTGGTTTCAATCGAAACGACCTTCCCACGACCATACTTAGCAGAGTTCAACACTCATTGTCGCTTCAGCCGTAACTCGGCTAGTTCACGGGCAATCCCTGTCTGGAAACGGATGATTGCTGTACTGGAAAATCCTTACATCCCCAACTCGTTCGGAGTGAACATGGCTGGGATGCAAGCTGGTGAAGATCTGGCAATCGCCGATCAAGAACGAGTTGTGAAAAACTGGCTCTTCGGTCGTGATATGGCACTTGCTCAAGCCTACGCCTTAGTAGGTGGGCGGAAGGGAATTCTGTCTGTGGTGAAAGGTGAGAAGAACCTCGCCTCAGCAGAAGCACTCTGTGACACCATCGGAGGTATCATTTCGCATTACGGAATCGAAATGTCCCTCTCGTCTCAAGACAAAGGTCTGCATAAACAGCATGCCAACCGTGTACTCGAAACATACGCCTTCCATACCGTGATCGTCACGGCGACTCACTGGAGAAACTTCTTCGGTCTGAGAGCCAGCACCAAGGCTCAACCAGAAGCATGCGACTTCGGCCTAGCTATGGCGAAAGCCATGAAAGCTAGTACTCCAACTGAGCTTCAGATGGGAGAATGGCACTTGCCATACATCCGAGAAGAAGATCGTGCGGAGGAAAGTGACTGGACTACACTCGCCTACGCATCAGCTGGTAAATGTGCCAGGACAAGTTACCTCACTCACGGTGGGATTCGGGCACTACACGAAGACATTACCCTCTCTCGCAACCTGAAAACCGATGGGCATATGTCACCCTTGCAACATCCGGCACGACCACGTGAAAAAATGGATCCTGTCGGATCAAACGGCAACTACTCAAGAGTCTGGACTCAACTGAGAAAACTGGTTGAGAATGAACAAGACTTCAGCCGACTCATCAAGCGTGAAGAGTTCGTGGCTGGTTTCCGTGGAGATGAAGAGCTTGCGGATTTCACACTCTCACTCCCGGAATAATGGTAAGAATGCAAAAGTGGGGCGGGGGGGTGTGGGGCCCCGGGGGGAAGTATTTAAAAAAAACACCCAAACATAGATAAATAAAAAACATAAAAATAAATGACACTAACACAA
>CAZGIA010000019.1:0-458 GCA_964526075.1 uncultured Candidatus Saccharibacteria bacterium | reverse complement strand
GCTTGCGTTTTTCACACCCTCACTCCCGGAATAATGGTAAGATTGCAAACGTGCGCCGACTTGAAGTCGGCGCACTTTCTAAATTATTTAACATCCACACCAATCGATCTAGCAGTACCAGCGATAATATTCATGGCAGCTTCCACATCGGTGGTGTTAAGGTCGGACATCTTCTTCTCGGCGATTTCTTTGACTCTCGCCTTGGAGAGCGTGCCAATTTTTGAAATGTTTGGAGTGCCAGAACCCTTTTCTTTACCGAGTGCTTTCAAGATAAGAACAGCTGCAGGCTCAATCTTGTAAGTCATCGAATAAGTGCGATCCTCATAAACCTCAACCACTGTAGGGACAGTCTCACCGATACGATTCTTGGTCTCATCGTTGAAACGCTTCACAAACTCACCAATATTGATACCAGCCGAACCAAGGACGGGTCCGAGCTGTTGACCTGGCACAGCTTT
>CAZGIA010000018.1:0-7024 GCA_964526075.1 uncultured Candidatus Saccharibacteria bacterium | reverse complement strand
GGAGACGGGCAAGCACCTCGACGTGCAGAACATCACCCTCTGCACGGGTTCTCGCAACGCTGACGGTGGCGTCCCGAGCGCGGGCTGGAACGACGGGTTCGACGTCGACTGGTATCGCCCGTTGGCTCGCAGTTCGCTCCTCCGTTCCCGCAGGGTATGGTAACGCTTTCACCTTGTACTTTGTACCCTTATGGCCAGTTCCGACTTTCGGAACTGGCCGTTTTCTTATAAAAGGTAAAGAAGCAGAAGATCAAGGTTTTCTTGAGGTATAATTAATTCATCAGAACCTTTTGTAAATTGTTCATTGTTTATTGTAAATTATCCCAATGACCCTCTTTAAATATCAGGCGAGAAATAAGGAAGGAAAGATCTATGAACGTTCGGCTGAAGCTGTTGATCGTTTAGCTCTTTACAAAGTAATTCGTGATGAAGGTGGAAGTGTGTTTACTATTCATGAAGAGAAGAGTGGGGGACCAATTTTTTCTCTTAGCTCTCTCTTGGGAAGAGTGAAAACTCAGGACAAGATCAACTTCGCCAAGAACTTGGGTAGTATGATTGAAGCTGGACTCTCTGTCACTCGCGCACTTTCAGTAATGGGTAAACAATCGAAGTCTAAGGCTATGCAGAAACTTATTTCCAATCTTGAGGACGAAGTCAGTCATGGTGAGACGCTTTCGGAAGCGTTGAACAAGAACTCAGATGTTTTCTCTCAACTTTTTGTCTCGATGGTGAAAGCTGGGGAAGAATCAGGTAGTGTGTCAGCATCTCTCAAGATGGTTGGTCTTCAGATGGAGAAGAATTATCTCTTGGTCAAGAAGGTACGTGGTGCCATGATCTATCCTGCAGTTATTATTGGAGTAATGATTGTGCTTGCTATTCTTCTTCTTATTTTCATGGTGCCAACCCTCACAGCGACGTTTGAGGGATTGGGTGTGACTCTACCGCTCCCTACCAGAATTCTTATCGCCTCTAGTGATTTTCTGGTCAATAATACCTTTCTGGTACTTACATTTCTGCTTGGTTTTGTGGTCCTTGCTATCCTCTTCTGGAAGAGTCGGAAGGGGAGAAACCTCTTTGACAAAGTGTCTATTCGTCTACCTGTGATTGGAGAAATGGTTCGTGAGGTGCAAGCCGCTCGTTCGGCTCGCACCCTCTCTTCACTTCTCTCTGCTGGTGTTGAAATTGTAACAGCTCTTGGTGTTACAGCTGAAGTCCTTCAGAATCATTTGTATAAGGAAGTGCTCATTGAAGCTCAGAATGGTATTCAGAAGGGTGAACCGATGTCAGTAGTCTTCTCGCGTCATGAACTTCTTTATCCTGCTTTCGTAGATGAGATGACGGCAGTAGGAGAGGAGACGGGCAAGATTGCCGAAATGCTTAGGGGTGTTGCTGACTTTTATGAGGAGCAAGTAGATCAGAAGACCAAGGATCTTTCAACTATCATTGAGCCAGTTTTGATGATTTTTATTGGTGTTGGCGTAGGAATCTTTGCTATCTCAATGTTGGCTCCTACTTATTCGCTAGTCGATTATATTTAGAAAAATGTTTTTTATCCATAATTTAAAGAATAGAGGTTTTACCCTGATCGAAGTGATAGTGAGTGTAGCCATATTGCTCGTATTGGTAGTGGGAGGGTATCGTGGTTATGCCTTCCTTTATACAGCAATAGCGCATTCACATTATCGTATGACGGCAAGTGATTTGGCGAATGAATATTTTGAGACAATTAGAAATCTGCCTTATGGAAGTGTTGGAATTGTGGGAGGTACCCCTTCGGGCGTACTCATAGCTTCACAAACATTTTTGCGTGGCGCTGTTAACTATAGCGTTTTGACTACTGTACAAAATGTGAATGATCCCTTCGATGGTTTCCCAGATACCTTTCCAGCTGATTACAAATTGGTTCAAGTCAGTATTTCTTGTCTTTCCTGTAAAAATTTCGTGCCGGTAGTCATCACAGGACAGATCGCCCCAGCTAATTTGGAAAGTTCATAAAATGAATTATAAAAAAGGCTTCAGTTTGATAGAATTTATGATTGCAATTTCAATTGGGGTTGTAATTCTGGTAGCTGTCACCTACTTCGTTCGTAATATTTTCATTTTCAATCTTTCTTCTCAAGCTTCTTTGACTGCCCAGATAGAAAGTAGGAAGATTTTGAAAAATATGGTTGCAGAGCTTAGGTCAGCTTCACCCTCAGCACTTGGCGCTTATGCCATAGAGTCTGCTGCTACTTCAAGTATTATCTTCTTTGCTGATGTTAATGGTGATGACAATGCTGATCGTGTTCATTTTTATATAGATTTACCAACACGCACAATCAAGAGAGGTATTGTGCTTGCTTCAGGTGCTCCACCTTCATACAATCTTGGTTCCGAAACTGTCACGACGCTTATGTCTGATATTTCTAATGCTACTTCGGCACCCCTTTTTGAGTATTTTGATGAGAATTATACAGGGATTACAGCGCCACTTACTTATCCACTTGATCTCTCTAGTATTAGGATGGTTAGAGTAACAGCAAAGATAGACAAGGATATACGTTCTCCGCTTACTCTGACCTTCATCTCCTCAGCTCTTTTAAGGAATCTAAAGGAAAATTTATAATGAAGTATTATAAACAACAAGCAGGATATCTTCTTATTCAAACTCTCATTTTTGGATTTATTGCAGTGGTGGTTGTTCTTGGCCTCATGTCTTATGCCACCTCAACTCTTAAGCTTGGTCGTCATGCGATACTTTCCGAACAAGCTTTTCAAATTGCAGAAGCGGGTCTTGAATACTATCGTTGGCACTTGGCTCATGCTCCGACAGACTTTACCAATGGCACGGGTCAGCCAGGTCCTTATGTTAAGAACTTTACCAATGCCAGTGGTACCGTGATTGGTACCTTCTCGCTAGATATCACCCCTCCGGGAGTGGGCTCGACACTTCTCACTATAGAGTCGACTGGACGAGTTTCAGCTGATGCAAATGTCAGTCGCACAATCGTGGCCAAGCTTTCCATACCCTCGTTTGCTAACTACGCTGTTATTACAGATGCCGCCATGCGCTTCGGAAGGGGCACGGAAGTTTTTGGACCCATCCACTCAAACGACGGCCTACGCTTCGACGGCTTGGCTCACAACCTGGTGACAAGTGCAGTGACTAATTACAATGACCCCGATCATTCGGGCAACAACGAATTCGGCGTCCACACTCACGTGAACGCTCCTCCTTCTAGTGGGACAAACGACACTTTCCGCTCACTAGAGGCCCCACCTGCTACAGTGCCAGCACGCACAGACGTATTTATAGCTGGGCGCTCCTTCCCAGCTCCAGTTGTTAATTTCTCGGTGATTACCGATGATCTCACCAATATGGAAATCCAAGCTCAGAGTGGTGGTTTCTATCGTGCTGGCTCAACCTCTCAAGGTTACCGTGTGGTGTTGAAGACCAATGACACCTTCGATCTTTATCGCGTCACTTCGCTTATGAGTCCACCCTCGGCTTGCACCAATGTTCAAAGTCAGACTGGTTGGAGTAGTTGGAGTGTTAACGCCTCAACTCTTCTTGGCACTTATGCTTTTCCTGCAAATGGCCTCATCTTCCTTGAGGACCATGTTTGGGTTGAGGGCACGATTAATAGCGCTCGACTTACTATCGTAGCGGCCCAAGTGCCAGATCTTGGTGCTTCCTCGCGGAAGTCTCTGGTCTTCAACAATAATATTTTGTATACCAACTATGACGGTACAGATGCCTTGGCTCTCATTGGTCAGAATAATGTCAATGCTGGGCTCTTCAGTGCCAATACCCTGCGGGTTGATGGAGCGCTTGTGGCTCAGTACGGCCGTGTCGGACGTTACTACTACGAAGCGGATTGTACGCCCAACCACACCAAAAGTTCACTCACTCTCTATGGCACTATCGTGACTGCTTTGCGATACGGTTTTGCCTATGGTAGTGCACCTGTTTCTAGTGGTTACAGCTTACGCACGCTCATCTATGATACCCATCTCCTATATACCCCGCCACCCTTCTTCCCGGAGACCGACCCCTTCTATGACGTGATCTATTGGAAGGAAGAATAGGCTGGTATAATTAATGAATGGCCAAACTGATACTAGTTGCAAACTGGAAAAATTATCCTAATTCACTTCCTGAAGCTAAGCTACTTTTGAAAAGGATTTCTAGGAAAAAGACGCTTTTAAACAAAATAGCATTCTTCATTGCACCACCTTCTCCCTATTTTGACTTGGTTTCAAACGGTTTTGCCAAGCTCGCTTCTCAAGATCTTTTTCCTATTGAGAAAGGAGCTCGTACGGGTCAGGTTAGTGTTGAGATACTGAAGAGTTTTGGTGTTCGTCTCGTAATTCTTGGACATAGTGAACTTCGCGCGCTTGGTGAAAGTTCTCAAGAGGTGTCTGAGAAGGTGAAGGTAGCTCTCAAGGCAGGGATTACTCCCTTAGTTTGTGTCGGAGAAGCGACAAGAGATGTTGAGGGTGAACATTTTGAGTTCTTGCGTGAGGAGATTAAGGTTTCGCTTGCCAATCTTTCTAAAAGAGATATTGAGAAAGTTCTATTGGCCTATGAGCCAGTTTGGGCTATAGGGAAGAGTGCAAAAGATGCTATTGATCCCGTTGAACTTTCTCAGACTATCCTCTTCATCAAGAGGGTTCTTGCTGATCTTTTTGGTAGGAGTAGAGCAGAGAAGGTCGGCATTCTTTATGGAGGTTCAGTCGAAGCAAAAAATGTTCGCGCTCTTATGACCACTGGGGTGAAAGGTATGTTGGTCGGTCACGCTTCTCTTGATGCCAAAAATTTTGAAGGAATAGTGGAAGCTATTTTTGAAAATAAATGAAATCTATTACAAAAGTTAAAAATCTGAAAGGTAAGCGCGTCTTAGTGCGTGTAGATTGGAGTGTGCCCATGCATGGGGGGTTGGTTATAGATGATTATTCGATTAAAGTCTCGCTTCCTACTATCGAATATTTAATCAAGGAAGGAGCCGAGGTAATTGTGGCCACACACTTGGAGTCATCCACTGATAGTATTGAAACTCTCAAAGCCTATTTGCCGGTGGGAGTTACAATTTTACCTAACTTGCGTGCCAATCCAGGTGAAGAGGGAAACTCGAAAGAATTTGCCCGAGAACTTGCTTCTCAGGCTGATATTTACGTTAATGACGCTTTTTCTGTTTCGCATCGGGAGCATGCTTCATTAGTAGGAGTAGCAAAATTTTTGCCGAGTTATGCCGGACTTCGGTTTGAAGAAGAAGTGAACAGACTTTCTCAACTCTTTTATCCCAAGCATCCCTTTTTATTCATTCTTGGTGGTGCCAAATTTGATACTAAGTTACCGCTTATTCAGAAATTCGTAAATATTGCTGACGATATTTTCATCGGAGGAGCACTCGCCAATAATTTCTTCAAGGAAATGGGAAAAGATGTTGGAGACTCACTAGTGAGTACAGGAAATTTTGATCTTGTTGAGCTTATGAAGAGTGGTAAAATTCTTTTACCGGAGGATACCATTGTTGTCGGGGATAAAATTCTAGATGCTGGTGCTGCCTCACTTGAAATGTTGAAAGAAAAGATTAATACTGCCAACATGATTCTGTGGAATGGTCCACTTGGCAGTTATGAAACTGGTTACAAGGTAGCCACATTGGAGCTTGCGAAGATGATTGCGGAGTCAGGTAAGGAAAGCTTCGTGGGCGGGGGAGATACACTTGCAGCTATTTATGAATTGAAACTTTCTGACAAATTTTCCTTTATTTCAACCGGTGGTGGCGCGATGATCACTTTTCTTGCTACTGGTACTCTACCAGGCATTGAAGCTTTGAAATAAAAGCTTGAAAATAAATATGTATACATTATAATTTCACTGGAGTAAAAAGATAATGTATGGGTAAACTAGAAGAAAAAAGTCATAAACGAAGTCGGAAGAATAATCTGCAAAAGATTATTTTAGAAACAGTCGCGGACGTCGGAATTTTGAGTGTGGCTCTTCTTGCACCCAATGTCATCGGAGCACTAGGGAAACTAGGTCTATTGCCCAATAGGAGACAGAATGAGTCTGTTTATTCATCGGCGAGTAGGATGGCCAAGAAGGGTCTGCTCAAATACAATGGAAAATTCTATGAACTCACTTCATCTGGAGAGGAAAAGTTACGAATGTGGCAATTTGGTAATTTTAAAATAAGTAAACCAAGGAAATGGGATGGTAAATGGCGTGTGATTATTTTTGATATTCCAGATAAGAAAAGGAAAGCAAGGGATCAAATCAGATATCTATTAAAATCATCAAATTTCTATCTTTTGCAAGAAAGTGTATGGGTCTACCCATATGATTGTGAAGACATTATTACTTTACTGAAAACAGAATACGCAGTAGCCAAGGATCTACTTTATCTGATTGTGGAAGAACTTGAGAATGATCGATATTTAAGATCTAAATTTGGTTTGGTCTAAATCTTTTCAATTTTAGTTCATACATTATAATTTCACTGGAGTGAAAAGATAATGTATAGATATTTGATGAATTAAGTGAGTTAGGTAAAGGATTTTTGGGTTTTCAATAATTCTGCTTCGCTGGGGTTTGATTCCTTACCTTCAATTTTAGCTTTAGAAGTGATGTCGTGATAATTATTGAGAGGAATAACGTGCACATGAGCATGTGCCACATCGAATCCCACGATAGCTACTCCAACCCTCTTGGGCTTTATTTTTTCTTCTACCAAAGATGCCACAGTTTTTACTGCAGACATAAGTTTGTTGTAAGTTTCGGTTTCTAATTTATGGAAATCTGGTTCGTGAGTCTTGGGTATTATCAAAACATGACCAGGATTTATAGGATGTTTGTCGAGAAAGGTAAACGTAAATTCGTCTTCATAAATTTTGTATGAAGGAATTTCTCCGGCGATAATCTTACAGAAAATACAGTTTTTGTCTTTCATTAATAACTTTGAAAATTAATTAATTTTCCAGAACGATCAAAGAGTTCGATTGATTCGTACTCTTTGGCCCACATTTCCCACCCTCGACC
>CAZGIA010000017.1:0-7651 GCA_964526075.1 uncultured Candidatus Saccharibacteria bacterium | reverse complement strand
CGTACTGGTCGTGGTGATATGTTGGGTAAGGCTCTCACATTTGTAGAGTAAACTTTTGCCAAATAGTGATAGGATTAAATTATGGAAACTAAAAAATTTATTATCTATTTCTTCGCTATTCTTTTAGTACCCAAGAGGCCTCATGCCTAGAACTCTGAATTTCCTAGATTCAGGTTTAGATCACAAGAAGTGGCAGATACTCAAGAAACTCTCAACTCCTGCCAAGATTCAAGACTTTTTAAACACTCTTAAATTTGATTTCACATTTGGAGATAAGATGGATCGTTCGGTAGATGGCACTCTCAAGGCTGAGAAAACAGATTGCGCTGGTGGGGCGATCTTGGCGGCAGCGGCCTTGTGGGCACAAGGACGTCAGCCATTTCTTCTGGATCTTACAGCCACTAAACCAGATTTTGACCACGTTGTAGCCTTGTTTAAGGATGGTAAAAGGTGGGGCGCTATTTCCAAAACTAATCACGCTGTATTGCGTTATCGTGAACCAATCTATGCTAGTGTGCGAGAGCTCGTTATGTCGTATTTCCATGAATACTTTCTTCCTAACGGAGTGAAGACTCTGAGAGGTTTCTCCAAACCTTTTGATCTTTCTAGGTATGGGAAAAAATGGTTGATCAATCCAGATATTCTTCTAGATATTATCTACGATCTAGATCACTCGACTCATACAAAAATAATTTCTGGGAAAAATGTTAGAAAATTACGCAAAGCTGACCCTATAGAAATCAAGGCAGGAGAGATAGCAGAATACAAATAACTATATCCCATTATAATTTTCCTATAGGATTTTTATAATGGGATTATGACTACTTCTACAAAGTATCTTTTAGATGAAGACTTTCCTTCATACCTAGGAAAACAACTACGGCCGTCACTAGGAATATCGTCTCAAATGGTAGAAAGCGAAGGGTAATGATTCCAATCAAAACTCCGATGATAAAACTGATTGGTCGAGCAAGACGGAAGATTCCAATGAGACCTGTTTCTTCACTAGAAACTTTTTTGAAAAAATAACTCTCAGTAGTAATCTCCACCAAGCTTGCCCCAATACGAGAAACGAGAAGGACGAGAAGCCAAACAAGAAATGATTTATGGAGAAAGGGCATGAGAAGGAGCATCAATCCGATAAGTAGGAAACCTGTGGTCATCATTTCCTTCTCTCCCCAGAAATGGTCTGCTATTTCGCCAACAGGCCACTCAAGGACCACAAACGGTAGCAACATCACTGCAAAGATTACTCCAAGTTCTGACCAAGTGAAGCCGAGTTTGCTGTGGAGATATATAGTTGTATAAACAGTCATGATACTGAAAAATATTTCCAAAGTTAATCTAGCTAGAGTAACAGCTCGTAGATTGCGTTTCTGCCACCAAGTCTTAAGGGGTAGTTGCAGGGCCTGGTGATACTTGTGATGGATATCACTCCACGGAAGGAAATAGAGGAATAAGGCACAAATCATAGCTACCGCTAAGGCCAAACTACTTACTAGATAAACAGGTTTTAGAGAATCACTATCAACTAAAAAAGAAACTAAAAGTGGTCCCAGCATAATCCCACTATTTAGAAAGGTCCAATAGAGTCCTCTAATACTGCCAGTGTGCTTGTTGGAGGAGAGTTCCTCAAGAGCAATATCGAGACAATAATAGTTCATATACAAGATACTGGTAGTGAGAAGGAAAAATAGACCGGAGAGAAAAGTGGTATTGCTGAGAGCTAATCCAAATGTGCCTATTAGAGTGGTGAGTAGGAAAAAGAGGAGCAAACTCTCCTTTCTAAATTTTCGTAGCAGTCTTGGCGTAGAAAAAAATAATAAAATATTACCAAGAGCTGAAAGGGCGAAGAGGCTTCCCACTATCTCTCGTGAGAAAAATTGTTCTAGAAAAGTGGAGTTTACGTATATGGTCACACCGTAACCTACCGAGAGAAAAAAACTTGTAAGAAAAACAAGTATGAATCTAGACATAATTTAATTATACGCCTTAAACTCCAAGAATCACTGGGATTACTATTGGTTTCTTGGCAGTTTTTTGGAAAAGAAAGCGTGTGACATCTTCAGTGACAACATTTTTTGCAGCATCGAAGTTGATTGGATTGGAACCAGCAGTTACTGATTCAATCGAATGTTTGATAATGTTTCTAGCCTCAGAGAGAAGTTCTTGAGATTCACGCAAATAGACGAATCCACGAGCGATGATGTCTGGGCTCTTTTTCAATCGGCCGTTACGAATATTTATCAATGCAATGACAACGAAGATACCATCACCTGAGAGCATCTTCCTATCACGAATAACCACATCGGGAATATCACCAATAGTTAGTCCTTCCACCACCATGTCATCCGAGGGAGCCTTCACAGGAAGCTTCACGAATTGTGCCCCCTTTTCACGAATCTCCATAATAGCGCCATTTTCGGGCACAATGATGTTTTCTCTTGGGCAACCGAGAGTGGCGGCGAGTTCAGCGTGCATCTTGAGTCGGAAATGTGAGCCGTGCACTGGCATGAAATATTTATAAGGCATTTGTTTGTGTATCCATTCAAGCTCACCACGCTTCCCATGACCAGAAGTATGTACATCTGAATCAAGATAGGTAATAATTTTGGAATCATGTCTGAAGAGGTTATCCTTCAGTCTCTCAACAGCGCGATCATTGCCTGGAATGACAGAGGAAGAGAGGATGACTGTATCTGAACGTTGAAGACGAATTTGTTTGTGAGTGTTGTTGGACATACGCATGAGAGCGGCGAATTCTTCTCCTTGAGCTCCAGTTGCAATCATCATGACCTTGTTGGGTGGATACTTCGCAATGTCCTCAATTGGAGTGATGTCAGAAGTATCAACTAAGTTTAGATGTTTGATGATATCTACATTGGTTTTCATAGAACGTCCTTCGATAAATACTTTCTTGCCATAACGTCTCGCACTTTTGAAGAATTCAATGATGCGCTCAACCTGTGAGGCGAAGGTAGCAATGATGAGACGACCTGGGGCATCCTTGATAATGCCATCAATGTTCTTGAGAATAGAGGCCTCTGAGGGAGAGAAGCCGGGTTTATCGATACCGGTAGAATCCATAGTGAAGAGAAGAATATTTCTATCCTTAAAGATTTTGTATTGCTCTACTTCCTTCTCTACAGGTACACCTAATTCATTTTCTACTCGTACGTCACCAGTGTTTACGATGTCACCATAGGGAGTTTCAATAATGATACCTGTGGAGTCAGGAATAGCGTGAGTAAGACCAAAGAAACGTACTTTGAAATGCTCGCCAATAGGCAAAGCTTTGTCGGAAGCATCCACAATACGGATATCAAGTGGGGCAAGTTGTGGAAATTCAGCTTGGCGCTTCTTGATGAGAAGTGCTCCAAATTCTCTAGTATAAATTGGTGGATTACCAAGACGGGTGATGAGATAAGGGATTCCTCCGATGTGATCCAAGTGGCCATGAGTGATAACCAGGGCTCGAATCTTGTCCTTCCTTTCTTCTAGATATTTAGTATTGGGTAAGATGTAGTCAATCCCTGGCGTATCATCATCGGTGAATTGAATACCAGCATCAATAACTATAATGTCGTTACCAAACTCTACCACTGTCATGTTCTTACCGATCTCCTCAGTACCTCCAAGTGGAATAATGCGAAGAGCATCACCAATAGGAGGGATAATGTCATGAGGCTTCTTGATCGGAAGAGGCGATTGAGAACGACGACGCATGCTTTTTTGCCTGAGACCAGAGGAAAACTTAGATGGGATCATAATGAGATTATTTTTCTGATAAAAAGAGTTTCCATACTTTGTCTGTTTCTACGTACCAGTCGCGAATACTAAGAAAACGATCCTGAGAAACTGAGAGTGAACCAAGAGTGATTGCCTTCACCTTCTCTGGTAAAACGTAGAGGAAGCTCGGAGAGTAAAGGAAGATAGCAGGTAGATCACTACGAAGTTCTGCATCGAAGGCTAGATAATTTTCCTTAGCTATTTCACGATCACTTACGCTTCTAGCTTTCTCCAAGAATTTGTCTGCCTTTGAATTCGCATACAAGGCAATGTTCAATCCAGGGTCATTTCTCTGAGAAGAATGCCAGAAGGGGTAGAGATCAGCTTCACGCCCAACGACCTCACCGAAGAGCAGGGCATCAAAATGTCTCGGTCGGATAACACTTTGGTTCAACTCGCCTGATTCGAAGGTCAGGACCTCAATCTTTGCCCCTAGTTTTTCCCAAACTTGAGCTAGAGCTAGAGCGACGAGCTTGAGTTCCTCGGCGTCACCGGTAGAGATTGAAAACGATAGGGTCATTGTAGCATTACCTGTCTTTTTTTCAAATACACCTGTTTCCTCATTCATTTTCCAACCACCCTTTGAGAGAATTTCACGAGCTTTCGTAGCACGCTTTTCAATAGTGGAGGTAGAAGCCAGACGCTGTGAGATGAGTGAATAAGAGGTGATAGGAAGGGGAGAATCTATAGCCACGCCATAGCCACCAAGGATATTATTTACAATTTCTTGTCTAGGAGCGGTAAGGTCAAGGGCTTGACGCACAGATTTGTCCAGAAGCACCTTGGACTGATTTTGGTTGAAAAAGACGGCGAAAACTCTAGGAAGAGGTGAGTGAATCACTTGAGCCTTGGCCTCATCTAGGAGTTTGATATTCTCTGGAGAAATGCCTCCGATACTTTCGACTGATCCATTGTTGTAAGCTTCAACAAGTAAGGACTCAGAAGAATAGAAACGGAAAATTACACTTCTAATGAAAGGATTCTTTCCTGAAATAGATTTAAAGGGAGCAAGTTCATAATAATTTGGAATACCTCCCTCGTTACGTTCAACACGCTCCACCTTGTATATTCCAGAGCCGATTGGAAGGGTATTGAATTGGCTAAAGGAGAATTCATCTGCACTTACGTTTTTCCAAATGTGGTGTGGCAGAATCCCAGTGGTGAGATTGTAAATAAAGGGGGTATAAGCCTTTTTGAGAGTGAAGGTAAGAGTCATATCATCTATTTTCTCAAGAATTACGCCATCCCAATTACCTCGACGTGGACTCTTGATAAGAGGATCAATAATTTTGCCGATAGTAAAGATGATATCCTCCGCAGTCACTCTTTCACCATCATGGAAGCGAGCATTCTCATCAAGAGTAATTGTATAAATAAGTTTATCTTCGGAAATGCTGATATCTTGCGCTAGATCGTTCTCTATTTCACCCTCTGAAGTGAGACGCACAAGACCAGAATAGATGAGCGAAGTAAGGTTCTTGTCTGCTTCAGAGAGAGCCAGGACGGGGTTGATAAAGCGTGGATTGCCAACTACACCTTCGGTAAGTGAGCCACCTAGAATAGGTATTTGAACAAGATAAGCTTCAGAAACTTTCCAAAGCAAGACAGTTCCCGAAAAGACGAAAATAATTACAAAGAAATAAAAAACTGTTCTCTCAGCAAGAGTAAAAGAAAGAATAGCTCGTCGTATGGGACGCTCCTTGGGAAGATTGTAACGCTTGCGGATAAGCGCCCGTATAGATTTGTAATTCATCCGAGTTTAGCGACTTACGAAGAGTGGCAAAGCTGTAGAGATAGCGAAGAGAACAGCTACTAATATGGTTGCATTGAATAAGAGTTTCTCAAAACCGCGACGCATGAAGCGACTACCAGAAGCAGAGTCAGCACCAAAAGAAGCTCCCAGACTGGCCTCTGAGCGTTGCAAGAGAATTCCTCCGATAAGTAGCACACCTAGAATTACTTGTATATATGGAAGAGCTTGGATCATGATTTGCCTCGAACGACTCGAGGAAGTTATACCAAATAATACTATCATAAACCCTTGCTAGATTTCAAATCCTCAAAATGCTAGAATAAACTCATGTCACCATTAATTATTGTATTGATCGTACTGGCTTTGGTCGTACTCTGGGTAGTCGTTTCCTATAATTCATTCATGAGTTTGGTAAACCGTAGTAAGGAGGCTTGGTCAGATATTGATGTTCAACTTAAGCGCCGTTATGATCTTATCCCCAACTTGGTTCAAACAGTTAAGGGTTATGCTCTTCATGAGTCTCAAGTTTTCGAAAATGTTACCAAGGCCCGCACTCTTGCTATGGGAGCAAGTTCGCTTGGGGATAAGGGTCAAGCTGAGAACATGCTCACGGGAGCGCTCAAGTCTCTCTTTGCCGTCTCAGAAGCATATCCGGACTTGAAGGCCAATCAGAATTTCCTTAGTCTGCAAAACGAGCTTTCTGATACTGAAAACAAGATTCAGGCTTCTCGTCGCTTCTACAATACCAATGTACGTGATCTCAACATCAAGATTGATTCGGTACCATCCAACATTATTGCGGGAGTCTTCAAGATAAATAAACTAGAATTCTTCGAACTCGAATCAGAAGCTGAGAAAGAATCAGTAGCGGTCAGTTTCTAATGTCTAATTTATACACTCATCAGGATCGTAATCTTCTGAGTACTTGGGTACTAATGGGAACTTTTCTCACTGTAGTAATTTGTGTTGGATGGTTTCTTTCTTATTATTACAACGATCGAGGAATTCTTTATATTGCTGTCCTAGTGGCAGTATTCTCAAACTTTTTCTCCTACTGGTTTTCCGATAGGATAGTATTGAAACTTCACAAGGCGAAACTCGTTACTAGAGAGGAACATTTTGATCTCTGGAATGCTACTGAAAATCTCGCTATCACCGCTGGTCTGCCAATGCCGAGGCTTTATATTATAGAAGAAGATGCCCTAAATGCTTTTGCTACCGGTAGAAATCAGGAACATGCAATTATATGTGTCACTACCGGTCTTTTGAAAATTTTGGACAAAAATGAATTGGAGGGAGTAATCGCTCACGAACTTTCTCATATCGGCAATCGTGACATGCTTCTGGCTACTGTAGCTGTTACCTTGGTTGGGTTTGTCTCTATCGCCTCAGACATTTTCCTGCGCTCTAGAATTCGTGGAAGAGACGACAGTAAAGCTGGCGGTGCCATACTCATCGTTGGAATTATTTTCGCAATGCTAGCGCCACTTATGGCTACTCTTCTTCAGCTAGCCCTCTCAAGGAAACGTGAATTTCTAGCAGATGCCTCTGGTGCTCTTCTGACGCGTTACCCGGAAGGCTTGGCAGGAGCCCTTCGCAAGATTAAGACTTCTTCAATACCGCTAAAAACGGCTAGTAATGCTACAGCGCATCTTTTCATAGCGGACCCCTTCGCTTCAGAAAAGTTTCAAGGTGTCAAAAAACTTTTTCAAACCCATCCTCCTGTAGATGAAAGAATTCGTGCCTTGATAGGATAAAATTTCTAGATTTGTGCTAAAATTTTCTAAGGAGGTAAATATTGAACTGAATAAAGATACGACTATAGGTCGTAGGACTTAGGTCCAAGGCGATAGTTTTCATGTGGGCAGGGACAAATTCTCTACGAAGTCCCTGCCCACTTTAATTTTATAAAAAGTTTCTCTGTGTTATAAATGAGGTTCGTAATATAAGTATGGAGGCGTCGCATAGTGGTCTAGTGCGCACGCTTGGAAAGCGTGTAGGGCGCAAGCCCTCGAGCGTTCGAATCGCTCCGCCTCCGCAATGATCCGCGAGAATGTCTAAACGACATTCGAGTGGATTATCATTGCGTGAAGGCGGGAGATGAGAAAG
>CAZGIA010000016.1:5325-7673 GCA_964526075.1 uncultured Candidatus Saccharibacteria bacterium | reverse complement strand
AGTATTGGAACTCAGCAGAGAAGAAGGGTTACAGTGGGACAGCCATTTTTTCGAAAAGGAAGCCCTTATCAGTGACAAATGGTATCCCAGAGAAAATTGCCAAGAAATATGGCTTAAACAATGACGAATACGGTGATCCCAATAAGGAAGGCCGAGTAATAACAGCAGAGTTTAAAGACTTCTATGCAGTCAGTGTCTATACACCCAATGCCAAGGATGATTTAAGTCGAATCTCCCTTCGCCAGAAGCATTGGGATCCAGCCTTTCTCGAATACATGAAACACTTAGAGAGAATGAAACCAGTTATTTTCGGTGGGGATCTGAATGTAGCTCACACCTCGGATGATCTGGCAAATCCTACACAAAATAAGGGTAAAAGGGGGTTTACTCTTGAGGAGAGGAGAGCCATAGATGCGATGGTTGAAACGGGGTTCATAGACACCTTCCGCATGTTTACGAAGGGTAATGGCCACTATAGCTGGTGGAGTCACTTCGCCAACTCTAGAGCTAGGAATGTAGGTTGGAGAATAGATTATCTCTTCGTCTCCCCTATTTTGAAAGCCAAAGTTAAGACTGCCGAAATTTTGGTAAACATTTTAGGATCAGATCACTGTCCAGTAAAAATAGTCTTGAAGAATTAAGCTTAGCAAACAATTTATAATACCAATGTCCTATATAGGACATTTCTTATCCACATTTTTTTCTACTATTATTGTCCTTTATACGTTATGATATAAAAAGACACTCATCAATGTCCGTCCTCTGACGGATGTGATATCGAGTATACGATCTGTCACAACGCTAGCATTCATGTCGGTTGTGGATTCATTAATTTTAGTTTCCTTGGTTGAGCCTCACCATCAGAAGATGCTCTGGTTGGAGTTTGTTGGGCAAGGCGACGGATTCTCACTCTTAACTTTGCGATCACGGCGTCCTAGGGCTCGCTCTCTCTGACTGGGATTTACTTCTAACTTTAGTTCCCAGCTCTTGTTCTCTAGCTCTTTCGCTACGATTCTACTAAGTTGTAGCTGGATCTCGCGCAAGCGAGGCAAGCCACCTACAGACCCTGTAGGTGGTTTTTGTTAGATGACATGGTCTCGTATTCACAATTATTCTCATCAAGAATGTCTCTCATCCGTCTTTTATCTTCATACCATTCTGCTTTTCACTTTCCAGAAAAGGGCTTAAACAAAGCTCAGCTGGAGTACAAGTTTGACAAACTGTGGATAATACTGGGGAGGATGTGTATTAAGAGACACCTGCCAGCCAGCAGGCAGGTGTCTTTAATAGCCAGTATGTCTTTAATTTGAGCCATATTCCTAATATTAATGTCTAAATTATGTTTCATATGAAACGAGGCCTAAGATGTTAAACATGAAACTTATTCAAATAACACATGATTAAAACTGATAATAGAACTGACAAGCGTAAGCTTGGTGATCTTGGAGAGAATATAGCCTGCACGTTTCTTGAGAAACATGGGTTTAAGATTATTGAACGTAATTACCTAAGAAAGTGGGGTGAGATTGATATTATTGCTAGCAAGGGGGAGGTACTGAGATTTGTAGAGGTTAAAAGTGTTACATATGGAACACCAAGACCTGTTCCACAAGAAACCTTGACTCCAGATAGGAAGGATAAATACCGCCCAGAGGACAATATGCATCCGTGGAAGCTTAAAAGACTGGCCAGAACCATCCAAACCTACATGTTACACCTGCCCGCCCGAGCTCGGCAGGCGGGTAAGAAACCAGAAGAAATAGACTTCCAACTTGATCTCGTCACGGTCAAAATAGATATGACCAATAGGCAGGCTAGGGTAGAGCTAATTGAAAATATTATCCTTTAGATCTGCACCCTACTCGTCGAAGTGTGCGGGATAGCGGAGTCGAACCGCTCACCACAGTTTGGAAAACTGTTGTTTTACCGATAAACTAATCCCGCAACATTGACCTCACTTAATTCTGTCGGGGCGCCGAGAATCGAACTCGGACCACATGCTCCCAAAGCAAGTATACTACCACTATACTACGCCCCGAATTACAGAAGTTCATCCTATTCTAAAATATGGCAAAAAGAAAGAGGGAGTCGTTACTGAAACCCTCGATTTATTTAACCAAATACGCTATGATCTTTTCTCATGCGGTCATAGTTTAATGGTAGGACAAGTCGTTGCCAACGACTAGGTGGGAGTTCGATTCTCCCTGACCGCACACTTCGATTCGCTTCGCTCACTCAGTGTAAACATCAATAATGCTAGAATAATCAAAGCTGCGCCCGTAGCTCAAAGGATAGAGTACTTCGCTTCGGACGAAGGGGTTGGGGGTTCGAGTCCCTCCGGGCGCACA
>CAZGIA010000016.1:0-5225 GCA_964526075.1 uncultured Candidatus Saccharibacteria bacterium | reverse complement strand
ATTTATGGACTACAAAATTCCACCAGAAGTTAAAAAGATTTCTGAAACTCTCTCGAAAGCTGGATTCGAGAATTTTCTCGTTGGAGGATGTGTGAGAGATTTAATTTTGAAAAGAGAACCGAGGGACTGGGATATCACTACCATAGCCACACCAGAAGAAATTCAAAAGCTCTTTCCTGATTCATTTTATGAAAATGAATTTGGTACTGTGGGACTGAAGACGAAGTCTTCAGAAATTGGTATTGTCGAAGTCACTCCATACCGCCTTGAATCCGGCTACTCAGATGCTCGTCACCCAGACAAGGTGGAGTGGGGAAAGACTCTAGCAGACGATCTAGCTCGCAGAGATTTCACCATGAATGCAATTGCACTAAATTTACAATCAACAATAGACGATGAACAATTAATCGATCTATACGGTGGACTCAAGCATATTGAGGATAAAGTAATCAAGACCGTAGGGAAGCCGGAGGACAGGTTCCAAGAAGATGCGCTGCGTATGTTGCGAGCTGTACGCTTTTCTTCTGAACTTGGATTCGCTCTCGCCCACGAAACTCAGTCTGCGATAGGGAAGAATGCCAATCTCATGGAGAAAATTTCTAAGGAACGTATTCGTGATGAATTTATCAAAATTGTAATGTCAGACAATCCTGCTATCGCACTCGACATGGCAGCACGTATTGGACTTCTTCGTTTCATTTCGCCAGAACTTGAAAAGGGAATAGGGGTGACTCAAAACAAGGCTCATGCTTATACCGTCTGGGAGCACTTACTACGTTCACTCAACCACGCCGCGACAAAGAAATTTCCACTACATGTCCGCCTCGCTGCTCTTCTCCATGACATTGCGAAACCTCACACTAGAGCTATAAAAAATGGACAACCCACTTTCTATGGACACGAAGTGATAGGAGCCAGAATTGCTAAGAAAGTATTGGGGGAACTTCTATTTTCCAAAGAAGTGATAGATCAAGTTTGGAAACTAGTCCGCTGGCACATGTTCTTCTCTGACACCGAGCAGATTACCAAATCTGCGGTAAGAAGAATCGTAAAAAATGTCACTCCAGAACTGATTTGGGATCTAATAGACACCCGTACAGCAGACAGAATCGGCACCGGCAGGCCAAAGGAAACTCCTTATAGATTACGCAAATATAAATCACTGATTGAAGAAGTGATGCGTGATCCAATCTCAGTCAAGCAGTTAGTGGTGAATGGGGCTGATGTGATGGCAATCACATCAGCTAGTGCTGGTCCTCACATCGGCTTTATTCTTGAAATCCTGCTTGCTGAAGTGCTCCTGGATCCAAAACTAAATGAGAAAGATTATTTGGAAAAAAGAATTAAAGAACTCTTTGCTCTGCCTCCCGAAGAACTTGCTAGGCAAGGCCTAGCAAGTCATCAATCAAACGAAGGCGAAGATGAAAAAGAGGTGGAGAAGATCAAACAAGAATACAAAGTACAGTAACTTATCTAAAAATTTCTCATAATTCCTCTACATCGATCCTACGCTATAGCGTAATATTGATGTAGGATAAAAATGAAAAGTAAAAGAGCAAAATGCAGAATTTATTTGGACTAAATTTAGATTGGTAATCCAAACTCTTCGCGTAAATATCGATCATTCTCTATTTCATCTACAATCATATACAAGACATCTCTACCTACTCCAAAATCAGTTTTCAAAAGTCCAATAATTTCCTCGCAATCATACGGATACACCCAGACACTATCCTGAAGACGTAAAAGACCGGCCGAAATGAAAAACTTGCGTACCTGATCCCGCACCTTCTTCTTTTTCTCTGGAATATCAAAGATGATTACTCGCCATTTCCTGTCCCACTTTTTTTGTTTAGGTAGATGTGATTGGGCCAACGTGAATAGTCTTAACTTACTCTGCCCATCTTTTGTTAATTCATAGTACCTACCATTAAACCTTAGTAATCCTTTCCTAACCAATTTAGAAGCAGAGGAACTCACAACTTCTCTCTGACGCTTACGAGAAATAAGACCAAGATCATGCATGGCCTTGATAACATTAGGTGCTACTAGTCCCACACTTAAGAGACCAGCTAGCTTGACCGTTTCTAAAATCAATTTCTGAACCTCACCTTTCCTAGCTTTTCTTTTACTAATTTCTTCAAGCTTACTCATACATCTATTCTACGCTATAGCGTAATATTAATGTAGAATGAGAAATAATAAAATGTGGATAAATTGAAGCAAATATAAAAAAGGGGTAAAGAAGATCAAACAAGAATACAAAGTACAGTAACTTATCTAAAAATTTCTCATAATTCCTCTACATCGATCCTACGCTATAGCGTAATATTGATGTAGGATAAAAATGAAAAGTAAAAAAGCAATGATTTTTTGTGTCATTGCTCTTTTAACCTTACTTCACTGCCTCTTTTAAGGCCTTGGCTGGGCGGAACTTGGGAACACGCATCGAGGGGACAGAGATGGCTTCGCCGGTGCGAGGATTTCTAGCCTGACGAGCAGCACGAGTCTTGGTGGAAAAGATACCGAGACCTGCAATTGAAACTTCGCCACCTTTCTTGAGAGTGGAAACAATAGATTCAATAACAGTATCAATCACATCCTCTGCCTGCACCTTGGTGCCACCAAGCTTGGCATGAATCGCATTGGCTATATCTAACTTGTTCATTGGTCAGTCTTATTTATTGATAATCTAGCTAAATTAGGGTCTAAACCCATAACCGATTATAACGTGAGCTATTCTTCAATGCTACCACTCGACAAATCTGCAATAAAACAGTCTAATTTATTATAGTTAACGAGCAAATTCGATTACTCGTGCCTCACGAATAACATTGACCTTGATCTCTCCCGGATATTTGAGCTCCTTCTCAATCCGAAGGACGATATCACGAGCCATTTTCTTTGCTTCAAGATCCGAAATTTTCTCCGGAGTAACGAAAACTCGTATTTCACGTCCAGCTTGGAGAGCATAGGCCTTCTCAACTCCCTCAAATGAGGTAGCAATAGTCTCAAGTTCATGAAGACGTTTTAAATATTGTTCAAGATTATCTCTACGGGCACCGGGACGGCCACCTGAGATCGCATCTGCCGTTTGGACAATGATAGACTCAATCGTTTCATATGAATATTCTTCATGATGAGCTTGCATAGCCTTAATAATCTCCTCTGAGACAGCAAACTTCTGAAGAATTCTCCTACCGATCTCGACATGAGTGCCAGCCACTTCGTGATCAAGAGCCTTACCAATATCATGCAGAAGGGCTCCCGCCTTGGCTACTTGAACGTTTGCCCCAAGTTCCTCAGCTATCATACCGGCAAGATGCGCCATCTCAACTGAATGAGACAAAATGTTTTGTGAGTAGCTGGTACGGAAATATAGGCGACCAAGAATAGCCACAAGCTTGGGATCAAGATTATAGATCTCACACTCATTTGTTGCTTCTTCACCTTTTTTCCGAATAATTTTGCTAACTTCTGCCTCAGCATTCACTACGAACTCTTCAATCTTGGCAGGCTGAATACGCCCATCAAGAATAAGATTCTCTAAAGCCAATTTGGCAACAGCCCGACGTACTGGGTCAAATGAAGAGAGGGTAATCGAATTGGGAGTATCATCAACAATCACTTCAACACCTGTCGCATGTTCAAAAGCTTTGATATTCCTACCTTCCTTACCGATAATCTTGCCCTTCAAATCATCTGAAGGAAGAGTGACGGAAGTAGCCATTACTTCACCAGTAATAGGTACAGCCAAACGTTGGATGGCGAGAGAGAGAATTTCTCGAGCCCGTTTATTGAATCTTTCAGACCCTTCCTTTTCCAATTTGTGCATACGAATAAGGAAATCTTCCTCAAAGTTCTTTTCAATCAGCATCATGAATTCCTCCTTGGCTTTCTCGGGAGAAAGATTGGAAGCTTTGGCAAGTTCATTGATCTTAGAATTTACCAAATCTTGGGCTCTTTCTCTTAACAACTTCACATCACCTACTTTCTCCTTAACAGATTCCACTTCCTTGTCTAAATCTACCTGACGCTTGTCAAGAAATTCTTCTTTCTTGACCAGCCGATCTTCGGTATTCTTGGTCCGACTTTCTCGTTCCTTGATTTCCAATTGAACTTTTTCAAAAATCTCTCCTGCTCTAGATTCGGCTTCAAGAAGTACTTTCTGCGCCTCTTCCTTGGCCCTAAGTTCAAGACGTTGAATGTCGAGCTCCATCGATCCCTTCTTCCCCAATGAGATAATCAAGCGCAACAAATAGCCAAAACCGATACCGGCTGATGCGGCCAACAATGCCAAAAGTAGGGCGAGTTTTAAAGACATGACACGAGGGGCTAAGTTCTAGCGACTAGGGGCTAGGGGCTAGGGGGTTCAGCCGTGACTGAGATTCAGGAGCGAACGAAAAACGTTTCTTGTTAAATTTATGAATTGAACTACCCAACAATACTACTTCTACAATATTTTGTCTATAATGCCATATTTCTTGGCTTCTTCGGAAGACATATAATAATTACGATCCATATCTTTCGCCACCTTTTCCAATGATTGACCAGTACTCTTGGCAAGCATTTTGTTGAGATTCTCACGACTTCTCAATATCTGACGAGCATTGATCTCAAGATCAGAAGCTTGCCCTTGAGCTCCACCCAAGGGTTGATGAATCATGATCTCAGAATTTGGTAAAGCAAAACGTTTTCCCTTACTACCACTTGCCAAGATATGGGAGGCCATGGAAGCGGCCATACCTACACAAAGAGTCGAAACATTTGGCTTAATATGATTCATAGTATCAATGATAGCGAGCCCAGAGTGGACATAGCCACCAGGAGAATTAATATATAGAGAAATATCTTTCTTGGGATCCTCAGACTGGAGGAAAAGAAGTTGGGCAATAACAATACTTGCCACCTCATCAGTAATCTCTCCAGCAAGAAAAATAATGCGCTCTCGAAGGAGGCGAGAATAGATATCGTAAGCTCGCTCACCAAACTGACTCTTCTCTATCACTGTTGGGACAAGATAACTCATGTGGGTAGATTATCTCAAACTCTCTGATTTATACACTTGACAAATTACCTATAGTATGCTAAAATACTAAAATAATGTGCATTCCCCACACTTAGCTGTCCAACAGCTAAGTGTTACGAAGCGTTGAAATTGTCTGGGTTAAGATCGTAATCCAGATTATCAAGATCCGTTGCATTGAGATCAGCCTCAATATCTA
>CAZGIA010000015.1:0-7709 GCA_964526075.1 uncultured Candidatus Saccharibacteria bacterium | reverse complement strand
CGTTGGACGCAATGCCATCCTATTCTTCTACTCCAAAGGGCTTCCGCTCAAGTGTTGTTGAATGGCTCTCTGGACAAGGGACAAGGTCCGACCTTGTCCGGTTGAAAAAACCCGAGATTTTGCTATAGTTCTAAGTCATGAATCCTGAGGAAAAACAACTTTTAGAGCGTTCCTTGAAACTGATAGAGGAAAACAATACCATCCTACATAAGGTGGAGGCTAGAGCCAAGAGAGCTGTTATCTACGGATTCATCAAACTCGCACTATTTATCCTTCCTTTTGTACTAGGATACATCTTCCTCGAACCTTACATAAATCAAGCTCAAAATAATTACAAAAGTATTCAAAATATTCTGAATCTCTAATTGCCTGGATAGCTCAGTTAGTAGAGCACTTCCCTGAAGAGGAAGGGGTCGTCAGTGCAAATCTGACTCCAGGCACAGTAATATAAAATCCCCCGTTGGGGGATTTTATATTACTGTGAACCGGAGGCTGACGAGCCGAGGTGGGGTCGCACAAATTTTCAGCAGAAAATTATGTGTGACCAGGAGGAATCTAAGTATTAATCCCCAGCAATCCCGCCAGCACCTTCTGATTGAATCCCACTACCACATCCTTTTTGTCTACTACTATCACAGGAACACCCATCTGCCCACTGATTTCGATCATTTCCTTCCTTTTCTCAGTGTCGCTTCCTATATTGTAGTCAATAAACTCGATATTATTGGTCTTGAAGTAATCCTTAGCCATATGACAATAATGGCAACTCTCAGTTGAATATATTTCTACTTTTTTTCCGCCATCCGGATTGGCGGACCCACCTACTTTGGCGGGCACATTTTCATTAATCATTCATCAATGATAACATCCCAAAATCTCTGATACCAAGGACGCTCAATTTCAACCGTAGTCGTGGCCTTGAAGCGTTCATCTACAATGATAGCGAGATACTCACCTTCACGAGTAACACTAAACTTATCCTTAATAGCTTCAACTACCCCCTCATCAGTTTTCAGACGTTTGATCTCTTCTTCTAGATCAACTTCACGAAGTGTCAAAGCCGTATTTTGAGCTTCAAGGACCTCTACTTTGTAGGCATTTTCTTGCTCAATACTCACAATATTGATCGCGCCCTTCACTAAGAAAAAGCTGATAACACTCATCAACACCAGTGAGGGCCAGGAGTAAACTACACGCTTCACTTTCTGTCTACGTTCAAGCTCTTTTACCATATTTGAGTCTTATGTTACCATGGATGAAATGCTATTCGATCGCCAACACAAGAAGAAGGTTCAGATGATCTGGAAGGTACTAGTGGCTCTCATTGTGGTGAGCATGGTCCTGCTTTATTCTCCTATATTTTAAATAAGGTCTAAATAGATTTAGTCTCTTTTCATCATTTTCAGGAAGACTTCTTGCGGGATACTGACCTTCCCTCTCTCCTTCATTTTCTTTTTCCCTTTCTTTTGTTTTTCTCGAAGTTTCATCTTGCGAGTAATATCACCACCATACATATGCTGAGTAACATCCTTCTTCATACCAGAAAGAGTTCTGGAAGAAATTATCCTTCCAAAAGCCTTACCTTGAATCTTAGTAGTAAACATTTGTCTTGGTAAGATTTGGGAAAGTTTCTCAACAGCAGTTTCAGCTTCATCTGCTACTTGTTTTCGTGAAATTACTTTGGCAAAAGCGGGTATAGACTCATCCGCTACCAAGATATCCAAACGAGTGACATCAGCCAATCTCTCACCCGAAAGAACGTAGGAGATAGAACCATAACCTGAAGTAGTCGCCTTGAGCCGATCGAAGAAACCTCGCATCAATTCACGCAGTGGCATCTCAAATTTCAATGAAGTTCTTCCCTCGCCAAATGTTTCTGTCTCTCCAAGTTCAGCTTCAAATTCGTACAAAAGTTGAATCAAAACGCTAGTGTATATAGGGGGAATAATCACAGTAGCTATCACCCAAGGCTCACGCACAGAAGCTATCAAATGATCCTCGGGGAAAAAGGAAGGGGTATAAATGGTCTCCTCCTTACCATTCTTATAGATAATCTTATAAGTAATACTTGGAAGAGTAATAACTAGTGGCAAACTAAATTCACGTCGCAATCTTTCAGTAATAATCTCCAAATGAAGCATCCCAAGAAAGCCACAACGAAAACCTCGCCCCAACACTCCAGAAGACTCTTCTTCGTAGGAAAAAGCTGAATCAGAAAGCTGAAGCCTGCCCAAAGCCAATTTCAATGTATTAAAATGATCCCCGTCCGAACGGACGCTCGTCCGGGCGGGCTGATTCTCAGGATAAACAGAAGCCCAGACCACAGGATGAGCCTTCTCATAACCAGGGAAAGCTGGATCATGATTACTCTCACTTGCCACAGTATCACCGACCGAGGCTATCCCCGGCTCCTTGATACCTGTTACGATATAGCCTATCTCACCGGCTTTCAAGTTATCGCTCGCCTTCTCCTCAGGCATGAAGACTCCAACCTCAAGCGCTTGGAAGACCTTGCCTGCCACTACGAATTTCAACCTATCTCCCTTCTTCACTTCTCCTGAGAACACCCGCACGAAGACAATCACACCCTTATGTGTCGAATACTTGAAATCGAAGATCAAGGCTCGCAGTCCCTCACTTAGCTGTCCAACAGCTAAGTGAGGGGGAGGAACTCTTTTAATTATTTCCTCCAAGAGATTGGCTACGCCAGCACCCGTTCTACCCGAAACCTGAATGATTTCCTCAGAACTTACTCCCAAAAGTTTTTCTATTTCCTCACCTACTTCTTCTGTACGAGCAAAGGGGGAATCAATCTTGGAAATTACGGGAAGAATTTTTAGTCCCGCGGCTTGAGCCATACCAAGAGTGGTGAGTGTCTGAGCCTGCACTCCCTGTGTGGCGTCTACAAGTAGTATAGAACCCTCAACCGCCCGAAGTGCACGCGAAACTTCGTATGAGAAGTCAATGTGCCCAGGAGTGTCAATCAAATTCAGAAGAAATTCTGGTCCTTCGACGGGCTCAGGACGGTTCGCATGATTTACCTCGTAAATCGTGCGAACCGGGTGCATCTTGATAGTGATTCCTCGCTCACGCTCGAGATCCATTGAGTCAAGTACCTGATCCCGCATATCTCTCTTCTCAATAGTGCCCGTAATTTCCAAGAGACGATCCGCTAGAGTGGACTTACCATGATCAACATGAGCAATAATTGAAAAATTTCTAATATTTTGCATAGCGTCTGATTGTAAATTGAAAATTGTGAATTTGAGATTTGAGATTTGAGATTGTTTAATAACATTAAACAATCTCAGGGTCCGTCGCAATCACCTTCACCTTCCAGACTCTACCTTTTAACACACTCCAGACGGAAGCAAGTTCCCTACTTTTGAACATTATGAGAACTAGAATACCAGCCCCAATACTGATCATTCCGGCCATAAATCCTTGTAGGAAAATACCATGCAAAGTATTTATATCGAAGATTGTGTCAAAAAGGTTAAGCCCCATATAAGCTACCACACCCATAATCACAGAGATAGTTAGTCCCTCAAACAAGCTCCTCATCACTCCTCTTGAAAAGCCCAAAAACTGCTTTTCGAAAGCTAGCCACAAGAGCACGCAGTTGACAATACTCCCGATAGAGAAAGCTAGGGAAAGCATCAAAACAGCGCTACCGGGAATATCTTCTACCTTCATAAAACTGGTGACCAAGAGGCGGAAAGCTTCTCTAGAGTTGAAAATTTGCACCAAGAAGTAAGCAGAACCAAGCAGGACGATGGTTGAGAATAAATTAATGTAGAAAGGTCGTCTGGTAAATCCAGCCGAATAAAAACCTCTCATGAAAAGTAGAGCCAAGGATTGGAAGACAGATGAGAGTACGAAGAGAGCGAAGACCGCAGCAGTAAGTCTAGTAGCCGACCAATCAAAGAGTCCAGTCCCAAGTAGGGTACGCACTATCTGCGCGCGCAAGACCACCAGTAAGGCAGTAAGTGGCAATGACCAGAAAATGATGAAACGAGTAGTATTCTGCATTTGCTCCATAAAAGCAGGAAAATTTTTCTCCTGAAATTTGCGAGTCAGGATAGGAAAAGCTGCGAGAGAATACGAGACACCAATCAGGGCAAGAGGTACTGATTGTAGATTGATCGAAAGCGAAAAAATTGAAATTGAACCTTCATTCATAAATGAAGCGAACGAGGTAAGGACAAGTAGAGCGATAGAACTCATCGAGAGAGTGAGAGTTCTCGGTAGAGAGATTCTCATCACCTTAACTATCAGCATGGGATCAAATTTGAAAGAAAGTCTAGGCATAATTCCCTTCTGATAAATAAAAGGAACTTGAATCAAAGCATGTAGTAGAGCCCCTAGTATCACCCCCCACGCAACACCTGTAATACCCATCTTCTCCCCCAAAACTATGATGCCAAGAATAATACCCACATTGTAGAGAATGGGAGAAAGCGCATAAGTCGTGAAGCGATTGAAGGCTTGAGTCAAGGAGCCAAAGAGATTTGAGAACCCAAGTAGAATCGGTGAGATGAGTAGCAGGCGAGACAGGGAGATAATTTCCTGAAGTGAATCTGTGTTCAAACCCTTGAATAGAAGATGGGAAATCTGGGGCATAAAGATATATGCCAATAAAGCTGAGAACGCCATAAGGAGAAGAAAGAAGGAAAAGATACTATCCACAAACTCACGCAAGGATTCCTTCCCTAGTGGCTCTCTTTCAAGAATGAAGGGTATAAGTACAGAAAGCGAGACCACAGAAGCAACAGTAATGAAGAGGAAATCCGGCACACGAAAAGCTGCATAATAAATATCAAGTTCACTTCCCGCTCCAAAGACGTGAGCCAAAAGTCGATCACGCAGAAATGCCAATATCTGAGAAAGAAAACTGAAAAATCCAAGAAGTAAGGCCGCTTGGTTGAGCGAACTGCTCTCCTTATAGAGAAAGTTGAGTAGTTTGCTCACCATGCTCTTATTTTATTTTTCTTTACTTGGTTTACTAAGGTCTAGAAGAAGAGCCTTGACCTCTTTACTTGTGGGATTGGTCACTAGTAATTCCTCCAATAGTTTCTTAGCTTCACCAACCTTTCCCAATTCAATATAAGTGAGAGCCAGATAATACTTCGCATTCGCATGCTCAGGTGCCAACTCAATGGCTCTCATGAGAGATTTGCTTGCTCCTTCCAAATCCTTGCTAGAGTTTTTAAGTACTCCAAGTTCAAAGTGTACCCCAGCGTTATTGGGAGCCAGTATCGCCAGAGCCTCGGTTGAAGCGATGGCGGCGGGAATATTCTTTTCTTCCATTTCCAACTGAGCAAGGAGAAGATAGGCATCAGCATAATCCTCCTTAAGTGCCATCGAATTTCGAATATAAGAACGTGCTTGATCTGCATTCCCCTTTGCTAACTCAAGTCGAGCGAGGAAAAGTGGTAATTCCGGATTATTGGGGTTCCTTCTGAAGGCTTGATTGTAAGCAGATTGAGCATTTTCATAAGCACCCTCAAGCTTAAGTGGCTCACCAACCAAAGCAGAGTAGATCGAACCAAGTGCAACCCAATTAGCATAGGAAGCTGGATTAACCCCCACCGCCATACGAGCCGCCTCAATGGATTTCCTAAGACCATCCTCAAAAAGAGCCTGATTGGCTTCAGCAGTATCAGTAGAAGCATTGGCGGCAGACTGCGCTTTACTGAAATTAAGGCGGGAAATAGCCGAATAATAAATATCCACTTTATCGTACCCGACTGCTAATAAAAGCTCATTTTCAATGTCAGTGAGAACAATATTTTCAAGATTAGACAGCTTCACTGCCTTTTGGAAATGATAGGCAGCTAAAGCTTTCTCCCCACCCAGAAAGGCGAAGTAGAGTGACCCACAAGCAAGTGCTAGTATCATGACCAGAGAGAATGATCGTGTGGGTGATGTGGCAGTAAGATCATGAGAATGATAACCCACTATCCCAGCTTCACGTGCCAGAGCAACCAGAAAACCAGTGAAGAGGAAAGCCATGAAGAGCAGAGTTGAAGAAGGTACGTAGAAGAGGGCTGAAAGCCAGAGAAGCAAGGAAATGAAGAGAGTGGTTATTAAGGTGAAGCGAGAAGTACGAGACTCCGGCATTCTATTCAAGACTTTAAACGAGAGTATCAACAAGAAAGTTAGGAAAATTACCCAAAGAGCTGAGCCCAGAATACCTGTTGTAGCAATCTGAGTTGGGATAAAACCTACTCCAAAGGGGAAAGCTACGCCCCAAAATGGGGTCGCATTGATGGTAAGTGGTTTGAAGATTAACCAATCCTGACCGAAGGTATTAGGTCCCGAACCGAGTAAACTTGATCCTGAAAGTACCGCCTTTGAAATACCAAGAGTAGCCGAAAGTGTTGGACGGATATCAGTATTCTGTACACCGAAGTTCTGAGAAAATATACTGCTGAGTGAACCACTAGTTTCAGAAATACTAGGATTGATAAACATGACAAGAGAAACGATTGCCAAGACTATCGGAAGGAAAGTTGGTCGGGTTAAAAAATTCCCTTGAACATTCACCTTCTCCTCGCTTCCCTTAACAAATTCCACTACCTTTTCTCCCTTCACCTGGAAGTAAAAATCTTTCTCTATTTTTAGGAAATACCAGAAAATAAATACAGCAGAAATCAGTGAGAGCATAAATCCAGTGGAGAAGCCGATCACAACCAAGAGGAATACTGAAAGTATGAAGATCAGATAGACAATCGCTTTGGCAACAGGCTTCATCGGAACCATACCAATAGCGAGAGCCGAAAGTGATGCCAGTAAGCCTGAGGCCACCGAAAGATCAGTCCATGAGCCAAGCGGATTAGCCATATTACCGAAGAAATTACCAAACACCAATAAATCACCGCCAAATAGAATTTTGATAGCTGAAAATATGGACAGTAGTAATAAGGAAGCGAAAAAGACAGCCAGCACTTGGAAGTAACGACCAGTCTCTATGGTGATACTTGAGGTGATGATCAAGGCTATCGCACCCATAAGGGCATAGCCGAAGGTCCCAATCTCAAGGTTATAACCCAAGAGTGAGAGTGAAGATGGAGTAGAAAGGAGAGCAGATAGTAGATAAACTGCTGGCAAGAGAGCCGCCACTACCAGCAAACGATGGTTGGGGAAACTGAGAGTTCCTTGTCGGAAACTTTCATAGAGGTAGGAGAGTGCAAGCAACATTGTCCCAAATAGAAGTAATGAAGATTTCGCTACTCCAAGTGGTAATGCTCCACCGGGAACAAAGAAAAGTGGTGCTAAGAAAACTAAGCCAAGAGTAATAATGAAGGTAACACGATAATTTTGGAACATAATAATGATACTAAATTTAACTTATTAATAATCTTATTTTAACACAAAAGTGTCCGTTGCCGGACACTTTTGTGTGGATACCTATAAGCCGAATTCTGTACCAGTTTTGCTCACCTAAGACATTCGTCTCTGAGAGACTCAGTCTCGAAGAGGTGAACAAAACTGGCGATAATTATTTATCTGGTCCCTCGCTCACGCTCGGGATCTAGCGGCACTCACCAATCTTGCCCACCGCAGGTGGTTGCAAGATTGAGTGTCCTGAACGAAGTGAAGGACTTATTCCTCGCTCCGCTCGGAACGCTCAATTTTGCAGCTGCCTGCGGCAGACAAAATTGGCGCACGGCCTTGCATTCACGTAAGTATTTTGCCGTTTCACC
>CAZGIA010000014.1:0-8802 GCA_964526075.1 uncultured Candidatus Saccharibacteria bacterium | reverse complement strand
CAAACCCAACTTCTCACAGTTACCCCCATTTCAGTTGAAACAGATATTTCTAGAGGCTTGCACGCTTTTGCTATTGTCGGCTTAGCGGATAAGGCAGTTGAAGAAGCGCGGGATCGTGTAAGTGCGGCTATCAAAAACTCTGGATTTGATTCTCCCAAATCACAGAATCAAAAGATAATTATTTCATTAGCACCTGCAGATGTGCGGAAGGAGGGAACACACTTCGATCTTGCAATTGCACTTTCGTATCTCATGGCCAACGATGAGATTAAGTTTGATCCAGAAGGAAAAATTTTCCTTGGAGAACTTTCTCTCGATGGGAAACTACGTCCAATCCGAGGAGTTCTGCCAATTGCACGCTTCGCGAAAGAAAAGGGTTACAAAGAACTTTATGTCCCAATGGAAAATGTGGCTGAAGCGGCACTTATAGATGGAATTCTGATTTTCGGTATCAAAAATTTGAAAGAGGTAGTTGAACACTTAAGTGAAGAGGAACTGCTTGATTCCGCTGAACCAACTCAAATAGAACAAGAAGCTTTTATTTCATTGACTGATTTCTCAGATGTGCGTTCTCAAGAACGTGCCAAGCGTGGGCTACTGATTGCTGCAGCTGGTGGACATAATGTTGCTATGTATGGACCACCGGGCACAGGGAAAACTATGTTGGCGAAAGCTTTCGCTGGCATCCTACCCAAACTTACTTTCGAAGAATCTCTAGAAGCAACTAGTATTCATTCTGTGGCAGGCACCTTGACCGAAACTCTCATCATCAATCCGCCATTTCGAGCTCCCCACCACACAGCCTCATATGTTTCATTAGTAGGAGGAGGTGCCACCCCCAGACCAGGAGAAATTACTCTTGCTCACAATGGAGTACTTTTCATGGATGAGTTTCCAGAATTTGAAAGAAGAGTGATCGAGAGTATGAGACAACCACTTGAAGATAAGGTTATCTCAGTTGCAAGAGCTAAGGGCACAGCACATTTCCCTGCAAATGTACTACTTATCGCAGCGATGAATCCTTGTCCTTGTGGTAATTACGGTTTCAAAGGCAAACCTTGCATTTGTACTCCTTCCACCCTACAACGCTATAGAAGAAAGCTTTCTGGACCTATTATGGATCGCATAGACATCTGGCTAGAAGTTGATCGCATCATGCCACATGAACTTTCTCAAGATGGAAATGGAGGGGATGAAAGCAAAATTTTTAGAAGCAAAGTTGAGAAAGCTAGAACCACACAAGCTCATAGATTCCAAAATAAAAAAATAACCAAAAATGGTGAAATGAGCGCCAAAGATCTAGTAACCTTAATTTTCTTAGACAAAGAAGCTGAGAAAATACTCGGTCTTGCGGCAGAACGCATGGGCTTCTCACCACGCGTGTATCATCGCATGATCAAGGTCGCTCGCACTATCGCAGATCTAGAGGGATCCGATATCATCAAAACGAACCATATCTTAGAAGCAGTAGAGTATAGACCTAAGAAATTTGATCTTTAAATTTGTCCTTCGTCTACTGACTCAGGACGTTTTAGCTCACGCTAAAACGGATTTCTCGCACCACGAATTTCAAAATGAACATGAGGACCAGTGGTCTTGCCGGTCATACCAATAGAGCCAATAATTTGACCCTGTCTCACAATCTCACCTACGGACACATTATTGGCGGACATATGAGCATAAAGTGATTGAGTACCATTATCATGACTGATTACAATATAAGTTCCATAACCACCATTCCACCCACCAGTTCGAGAAAGAATCACCTTACCATCTGCTGAAGCTACAATCAGAGTACCTATGGAAGCGGCAAGATCCACACCATTACGTCCATGAAGACCCTGACTTCTTCTACCGTTACTAATTGGTCTTATATAATAACCAGAAGCAACTGTCTGTTGGGACGAATTTTGAATAGAAGTCTGAGTTGCGCTAATTATACCATCGGGAATGATAACAACATCTCCAACAGAAAGTTTGGTACCAACTAAAATACTATTGTAAGAAAGAATGTCTTCAAGATCAGCTTTGTACTTCTTAGTAATTGATTGAAGAGTATCACCAGACTTTACAATATGCTTAACACCAGAAATCGGAAGAATTACTAGTTCTTGACCAACTTTTAATGTCTTACTACTCAAATCATTAGCCCACATAATAGTATTGACCGAGACACCAAACATTTCAGCAATAGCACTAATAGTATCTCCCGAACGTACTATATAAACACTAATAGTACCGTTACCAAACTTACCTGGATCTACAAAAGCTCTACTATCATCTATAACGGGAGAAAGGGCGGTATCATCCACAATTGCAACCAAGGATCCTCCAACACTAGTGGGATTAATGTTCAAATAACCTTCAAGAAGACCCATGGTTTGAGAATTGCCAGTATTTCTGGTTTCCGGTGTACGTAGAAGAACTACCCCTTGGCTCTTAGCTAGAACTAAAGCTGGAATGAGGACAAGGCCTAAGATGACGAAATGGCTCAACAGAGCCATATGACCACGCTTTTTCATTACTGTCTATATATTCTATCGCCTCAACTTTCTTTACGCAATTGACTTATCCCCTTATGTTATAGTGTTCTAAATGAGTACAAACTCCTTCCAAAACCTCAATTCTGAACAATTAAAAGCAGTTGAGGCAACTGATGGACCAGTTCTAATCTTGGCTGGAGCAGGTGCAGGTAAGACCAAGACTATAGTAGAAAGAGTGAAAAACTTAGTTAGGAAAGGGGTGGCAGCTTCCAACATTTTAGCAATCACCTTCACCAATAAAGCTGCCAAAGAAATGCGCGAAAGGATTGAAGTAGGATTGAAAGAAGATCCAATACTCAACCGCCCTATCTCTCTATATGAAAGACCTTTTGTCAGCACCTTCCATTCACTTGGTGTACATATTCTAAGAGAACAATCACAGAAAGCAGGCATAAGGAAAACCTTCACCATCTTCGATCGTGATGATAGTAAACGTGCCGTCAAAGAAGCCCTGATCAAACTAGGACTTGATCCAAAGATTCATGAACCTGGAAAAATTATGGCCATCATCTCACGTGAGAAAGGTAAGGGTCTAAATTCAAATGAATATCAAAACTTAGAAAACCATGGCTATGTAGGAGAAGTAGTTTCAGAAGTATGGCCAGAATATGAACGAATGCTAAAACGTGACAACGCACTTGATTTCGATGATCTGCTTTTAAAAACAGAGAATCTTCTACGCAATGAAAAGGAGGTGCGTGAATATTACAGGAAGGTCTGGCGTTACATTCATATAGATGAATACCAAGATACCAATCGTGTCCAATACCAAATTTCTAAAATGTTGGTTGGAGAGGAACACAATATATGCGCAGTGGGTGACATAGATCAAAACATTTATTCATGGAGAGGAGCAGAATTAAAAAATATTCTGGCTTTCGAAAAGGATTACCCTGACACTCTTATCATCACGCTGGAGGAGAATTATCGTTCCACTAAAAATATTCTAGAAGCAGCCAACACTATCATTGAAAAAAATAAAATAAGAAAAAAGAAAAATCTTTTTACCTCAAACGATACGGGAGAAAAGTTGGTTATCTCAAGTAATCTTGATGAAGTGCAGGAAGCTCGTTTTATCGCCGAGAAAGCGGAAGACTTGATAAAAAATGGAGTCTCTCCAGATGAAATCGCCGTACTTTATCGCGCCAATTTTCAATCCAGAGTACTTGAAGAAGCTTTCATGAATCGTGGAGTGGCATATCAATTACTAGGAACAAAATTCTTTGAAAGAAAAGAAGTGAAGGATATTCTTTCATATCTGCGTGCCTCGCTTGAGCCTGAAAGCTTGGCCGACCTCAAACGTATTATCAATACTCCAGCACGAGGTATTGGTAAAACTACGCTGGTAAAAATCTTTGGAGGAGATACAGAATCTCTTCCTCTGACAGTAAAGATTAAATTCAATAATTTCAAACTGCTTCTTGAAAAGATTGCAATATTTGCAAGGAAAAGGAAGCCAAGTGAAACCATAACCTTCATCATCAAACAATCAGGTCTCGAGGAAAGCTGGCAAAAGGGTGGTGAGGAAGGCGAAGCACGTCTTGAAAATGCTTATGAACTCATGAGTTTTGCTTCACGCTACGACAGTCTTGAACCCGAGGAAGGTTTACTTCAATTTCTTACAGATGCAGCTTTACAAAGTGATCAGGATGAATTGAAAGAGGAACAGAAAGTAGTACGTCTAATGACCGTACATTCCTCTAAGGGTCTTGAGTTCGATATTGTTTTCATAGCTGGACTTGAACTTGGACTCTTCCCACATGAGAAAGTAAGTGAGGAGAATCTAACACCGGAAGAGCGTGAGGAAGAGCGTCGACTCTTCTACGTAGCGCTCACTCGTGCGAAGAAAAAGATTTTTCTATCCTATGCTCAATTACGTACTATCTTCGGCCGTCAACAGATCAACATGCCTTCAGAATTCATTGGTGAAATTCCAGATCACTTGATCGAAGAGGATAAGTGGGATAACACTACCCCTGCACTTGGAGGTTGAACCACTAAGTGGTAGTATTTAAGAATGAGAAGAATACCATTCATAGAAAAGGAGTTCTACCATATCTATAACAGAGGGGTAGATAAGCGTAAAATTTTTTCTAAAAGGGAAGATCTGGCGAGATTCTTCCAAAGTATGAATGAATTTAATACAATTGATCCAATTGGTAGCATTTACCAAAAATCATTTGATAAAAATCAAAAGTCAAGCAAGCCATTAGTTCAATTTGTAGCCTTCTGTCTTAATCCAAACCATTTTCATTTTTTAATCACCCAGCTTGAAGAAAGGGGGATAGAAAAGTTTATGCACAGATTGGGAACTGGATATACTAGATACTTCAACGAAAAATATAAGCGAAGTGGAGCTCTCTTTCAAGGAAGATTCAAGGCTAGCCATATTGATACTAACGAATACTTATTGCATGCAAGTGCGTACGTAAACCTTAATTTTAAAGCTCATAGACTAAGTGAGAAGGACTTATACTTTTCAAGCTGGAGTGAGTACCAAAATCTAGGAAATCCTAAATTCTGTAATAAGAAAATAATTCTCGAACAATTTAAAACAAATAGTGGATACTTAAAATTTGCCCAAAGCTCCCTTACCTCAATCTTAAAAAGAAAAGAAGCTGTTACCGAACTCGAGAATGATCACTTAGAGGTTCAACCACTAAGTTGATGTATACTAAGAAATCGCTTGGACAACATTTCTTGAAGTCGGAGAGGGCGCTCAATACTATTGTCGCTTCTGCCGAACTTGCACCAACAGATACAGTGCTAGAGATTGGGCCAGGGCAGGGAGCACTCACTGAAAAGCTTCTAGCTACTAGCTGCTTGCTTCTAGCGGTAGAGAAAGATGATTTCTTATTTGAACAACTCAAACAAAAATTCCAAAAAGAAATTGCTTCGGGCCAATTAAATTTGATTCATGACGATATTCTGAATTTCGATCCAAAAAGCTATCAGCTAGAAGCTAGCAGCTATAAGCTAGTAGCCAACATTCCTTACAACATTACTGGTGCAATCTTAGAAAAGTTTTTATCTGCTACGCACCAGCCTGCAAGAATGGTGCTTCTTGTCCAGAAAGAGGTGGCGGAAAGAATTGTAGGGCAACTTAGAGGTTCAACCACTAAGTGGAAAGAAAGTATCCTCTCGATCTCGGTTAAGGCTTATGGGGTGCCCAGATATGTAGAGACTGTGCGGGCGGGATCATTTGTACCAGCACCTACCGTCGATTCGGCCATTATTGGTATTGAGAATATTTCAAAAAACTTTTTTGCTGATTTTTCTACCCCCTTCGCACAAGACTTCGGCGAGTCAAGGGAAAAAGCCTTTTTCTCTCTCCTCCAAGCCGGTTTTCAGTCTAAAAGGAAGAAACTTTCCTCCAATTTGGCCAAAATTTACCCCAAAGAGCGGGTCCTTGAAGCTTTCCAAACCCTAAACCTAGACGAAAACACCAGAGCAGAAGATGTTTCAGTAAAAAATTGGCAGAAATTAGCCATTTTTCTCTGTTATAATTGTTGAATGCGAACAAGAATTTTCTTGACAATTTTTCTTTCCATCTTCCTTATTGGAACAGCTTCTTGGATGCGTTTTTTAGAAAACCCAAAAAAAGAACCATCCCTGACGGTCATTGAAAAACCACTCGTTAGTAACGGATACGAAGATTTACTTACTGAATATCTTGGAGCACCATCAACTAATGCCTCTTCTACAAAGGATTTAACAAATACGGATTTAATAGGCAGACAGCTCATTAATGATTATTTCATCTTAGAAAGTAACGGGCAGGCGTCTAATGAAAATATCAGTCTTTTAACCAAGAAATATGTAGATGCTCTCCCTAACCTCATAAATGTAACCAAACTTACCTATACCAATCTAATCTCTGTACCTAATACTAGAGATAATTTCACCGAATATGCACAAAATCTAGCTAAAATTCAGATCGAATATGCTCAAAGTGCCTCCCAATTAGGAAAAGGAATTTCTCAGTCCAACACCTTTGGACCAAAATATTACGCTTTTGCCTCCTCTATGGCAGAGGTATACAAAAAAACAGCTCTTAAACTTAAAAATATTTCTGTTCCAAGTATTCTGGTAGAGAAACATTTGGAATTGATAAATAACTACCTTTCAAGTGCCGAAGCTATCAGTGCTATAACCAAAACAGAGAGAGACCCTGCTTCAGCTTTTGCTGGGATTGTCTTAATCAGTGACAATATAAATATGGAAGAGTACTGGCTTAAGGAAATAAAAAAAGTTCTCAATGCAAATGGTGTATAATTTCATAAAAATGTCTGCTCAAAAATTAGTATCCATTTTTCTTTTAATAGCTTTGTTAACTTCTAATTTGTTTGTGTTTCCTATCTCGAAGGTTGAAGCTCAAGTTGCTGTTACTGATCTAGCTCATACTGCAGTTACTGCCGGGGAAGCCACAAGAAGAACTACCAAAGATATTCTTAATGCTGCAGCTATGTTTACTGCCCAGATCGTAATTGAACGAATAGTAGCTTCAACAGTAGAATGGGCGAACTCCGGATTTGAAGGAAATCCAGCTTATGTTACTGATCCAAAGCAATACTTCACCAATATCGCAGATGGAGCAGCAGGAGACTTTATTAAGGGAAGTGATTTAGGTTTTCTTTGTTCTCCTTTCCAAGCTAATATCAGACTTTCCCTTGCTCAACAATATTATCAACCAAGGCCTTTCCAATGCACCATCACACAAATAGTTGGTAATATTGATAATTTCTTGGGAGATTTCAATCAAGGTGGTTGGGATGCTTGGTTCTCTATGACGCAGAATCCAACAAATAATCCCTATGGTGCATACTTAGAAGCGAAAATTGAACTTGATTCACGCATTGCTAGTGCTCTTGGATTAGAAAAGGAGCAGTTGGAATGGAATCAAGGTTTCCTAAGCTGGGCAGATTGTATTGTGAAGGATCCACTAACAGGAGAATGTTTGGCCCGTGGGCCCGTCAAAACTCCTGGCACTATAATCAAAGGACAGCTAGATAGAGTATTACCTTCAGGATTAGAAAAGTTAATTTCTGTTGAAAACGTTGAGCAACTGGCTCAAAGTTTCGCTGCTGGTCTTCTTCAACGTTATGTTTTCGGATCAAAGGGTTTGTTCAGCAATGATACTAAGTACGAATACGACCCAACCCTCCCTCCACCTGGTACACCAGTCTGTCCCATTCCTACCACTCCAAAAAGTCTTTGTGAGAACGTGGATCGTGAGATAGTTCTAACAATTCTTAATAAATATAGGCCATCAAACGCAGGGATAACAGCGGCCATAATAGAAGTGCAAGAAATTTATCCTCAAGCAAAAGTTATTCCTCATGCACGTCTTGATAAAATAGACTTTGGAGGAGGATTGGTTGTAGATGTCATAATCGGAGCTGTTGGCGGAACAGCTGAAGGTAGTGGTTGGGGCTGGATAGTAGATTGTGATTGTGGCGGACCAATTATTCCGAATCCTGGATCAAATCCTTTACCAGAACAATGAAAAATTATTTTCACAAATTAGGTTCCTTTGTCCTTATCTTCTCTTTTGTCTTTGCTTTGAGTGGATTTGCCTCAATAAAAACTGTTGAGGCACAAACAACTGGCGCTTGCAAGAAATTAGCCACAGGTAACTATGTTGCTGGCTCTGAAAGAGAATGTAATGTTGTATTTGGAGGACCAGCAAAAGGTTATTTATGGGATCCATTAGCTAAACCAGTAACAATTCCAGTAGGGTTGGGAGTCGAATCCTCAGGATCAAATAATCCTGGTTTTTGGGCTTTAATTATTCAAAATGCTCTTGCTGGAATTGCTGAGATAATCTTACGTACTGCCTCACTTCTGACTGGCCTAGGTGGTTTGGTATTAAATGGTGCTATTTACCATACTGTAGTAAATGTTTCTGAAAATTATAATAATCTTCCAGCAATCAATGAAGCATGGAAAGTAATACGTGATATAGCCAATATGGCATTTATTTTTGTATTACTCTATGCCGCCATCCAACAAATTCTTGGTATCGGAAAAGATGTGAAGGGATTAATAGTGCGAGTGATAGTGGTAGCGGTACTCATAAATTTCAGCCTCTTTTTCACAAAGTTTATAATTGATATGTCGAATATCTTGGCACTTACATTTTATGATGCCATGGTTCCAGGCGCTGCGACGAAGGGACTCACCGGCACTGGTCTTTGAACTGCTTTTGTTCAAAGTATGAATCTTCCAAGTCTTTATGATATCGGTGCCAACCATACCA
>CAZGIA010000013.1:2388-9399 GCA_964526075.1 uncultured Candidatus Saccharibacteria bacterium | reverse complement strand
GTGGAGATGCCGAGAATCGAACTCGGGTGCAAATTGAGGTCATCGTGAAATCTACACTGGATAGAATGCTTCATTGGATTCGAGACTTGAGATATAAAGCAAACGAAAACTCTCAAATCTCTATCCTCGATGTTTCGTCCCGACCCGAGGAAGGGAAGGACAGAGCCTCAGGTGATTATACGGTGGTTACTACATAAGGCGTCTTGTAACTCCGCATCGTCCACTACGCGAGTTTAAGCTCGAGCGTAAGCGAACGAAAATTCGTCAGCCGTATGAAACGGAGAGACGAACGCAAAAGTTGATTTTGCATTTGTGTTTGAAGCGGATTTAAGAGTCACTTCAGCTCTCCAGTGCATCACGAGGACGGCTCTACTTGTCTAGGCCGATCATCCCCGTATTAATAAATTTCAATGAACAATGAACAATATACAATTAATTCAAGAATCCTATTAGATCTTGTTTATTGTAAATTGTTTATCGCGAATTAAAGTCTCTTTAATTCGCGTTCGACATCGCGCTTCTTGATAGATTCGCGTTTGTCGAATTGCTTCTTGCCACGCGCGATCGCGAGATCAAGCTTGAGAAACCGACCTTTATTATACACCTTTAGGGGGAGTATTGTCAAGCCTTTGGTGCCCTCAGCTTCGGCCAGTTCGGCTATCTCCGCCTTCTTCAAGAGAAGCTTTCTTGGCCCAGTGCCATCATAATCCTTGGGAGCATTCTTGGGTTGATATGGTGGAATATCAGCCCCGATCAGGAAGGCCTCGTTGCCACGTATACCGATAAATGCTCCTCGTAGGTTGATTTTACCCTCACGTACAGACTTCACCTCTAGACCGAGAAGCTCTAATCCCGCGGTGAAAGTTTTGAGGATTTCATAATCGAAATAGACTTTTTTGTTATTTATCACTGTCATATAGGAGAATGATAGCAAAATTGAGACGTTCTATATATAATCTGGGTATGACCCGTTCGACCGTGCTCAGGGTCATGGTGAGTCCAATCGAACCATGAAGGATCAACTCAACAAAACTAAGAAAATTATTATCAAGAAAAGAGAGGGGAATACTAAATATCCTCACAACAAAGGTCCCTTACGCCAAGGGGCTCTTGCTATCATGATCTTCCTTATCATGGTGAGTGCTTATTCACTTCTCACTGGTACTAGCTCGAAGATAGAAGAAATTTCACTTTCTAAGTTGGCTATAGATATGAAAGCAGGTTTAGTTTCTAAGATTGTAGTCTCTGGTGACAAGCTTGAAATATCTTACAAAGAATCTTCTGAGGAGAAACAACGGGTAGCCAAGAAGGAGGCGGGGATGGCACTCACTGACACTCTCTCTAACTATGGGGTACTTCCCGAGCTACTTTCTTCTGTTGATATTGAGGTGAAAAATGATCAAGGTCTGATGTTCTGGATAATCTCACTGGCACCAATTCTTCTACCAATTCTCTTCATTGTTTTTTTCCTCTGGTTTCTCTCGCGACAGGTCAAGGGTGCTGGTATGCAGGCCTTCACCTTCGGTCAGTCGAAAGCGCGTCTTACTACACCCAATGACAAGAGTCGTGTCACCTTCAAGGATGTAGCTGGAGCACGTGAAGCTAAGGAGGAATTGAAGGAGATTGTCGACTTTTTAAAAAATCCCAAGAAGTTTCTTGATATTGGAGCACGGATTCCGAAGGGTATCTTACTCATGGGGGCACCAGGCACGGGTAAGACCTTGCTGGCTAGAGCAGTAGCGGGAGAGGCAGGAGTTTCCTTCTTCTCTATCTCTGGTTCAGAATTCGTGGAGATGTTTGTCGGAGTTGGGGCTTCTCGTGTACGTGATCTCTTTGATCTAGCCAAGAAGGCTGCGCCAGCTATTATCTTCGTAGATGAGATTGATGCAGTTGGTCGTGTCCGTGGTACTGGTGTGGGTGGAGGGAACGACGAGCGAGAACAGACTTTGAACCAGATTTTGGTAGAGATGGACGGCTTCGAGCCGAACGAGAAGGTTATCGTTATGGCTGCGACCAATAGGCCTGATGTTCTAGATCCAGCGCTTTTGAGGCCAGGACGTTTTGATCGTCGGGTGACTCTGGATCTTCCAGATAGGAAGGATCGTGAGGAAATTCTTGTCATTCATGCTGAGAAGAAACCTTTTGCTGAAGATGTCCATCTGCCACTTATTGCTGAGCGTACTCCCGGTTTCTCTGGTGCAGACCTGTATTCACTTATGAATGAGGCAGCGATTATTGCGGCGCGTGAGAATCGTTTACAAGTTTCTCAGTTTGATCTTATTCGTTCGATTGAGAAGGTGATGCTTGGCCCGGAGCGTCGTAGTCACATCCTTTCGCACAAAGAGAAGGTGCTCACAGCCTTTCATGAAGCAGGTCATGCCTTGGTTGCTTCTATCTTGCCTTATGCTGATCCGGTACATAAGATTTCTATTATCTCAAGAGGTCGTGCTCTGGGTTATGTTTTCAAACTTCCGATCGAAGATAAGAAGTTGCAGAGTAAGAAAGAATTCCTTGATGATATTGCTGTAGCTCTTGGAGGTTATGTAGTTGAGAAAAATATTTTTGGAGACATTACCACTGGTCCTTCAAATGATCTTCAGGTTTCAACTGCTCTTGCACGCGATATGGTTACCAAGTATGGCATGAGTGACAAGATTGGCCCTATTGCTCTTGAAGGTGCAGATGGTAAGCCTATCTACGGCATGGGAGTAGGGGATAAGGATTACTCAGAGCAGGTTGGAGCCCTCATAGATGATGAGGTCTCTAAGATTATGCTTGAGGCTATGAAAAAGGTGGAGAAGATTATCAAGGATCACCGTCCAATATTGAATGCTATTGCAGAGAGACTGGTAGAAGTTGAGTCTATCGAGCAGAAAGAGTTTGAAGATATTTTGATTTCACACAATATTAAACCCAAGAGAAAGAAGGATCTGGAACATCAGAAGTGATGGATAATTTAAAATTGAAAAACAGCTGAGTGGGTTGCCCTACTCAGCTGTTTTCTCTTTGACTACATTGAACAACTTCTGCACATACTCTTGTGGCTAAAGATCTCATAGAGAGCCGAAAGGCCGATGAGAGAATAGACAAGAGTCATGAGAGCACCTGGCAAGTAGTTACCAAGGCCGAAACCGAGAACCTCGAGTCCCCAGTTAAGAGCACCAACCATTACCAACACGTAGGTCACTTTATGCATTTTCTTTCAATTATTTTTAACTATTGGTTTGTTTAGAACCTTTATTAATTCTAACATTAGAAAAAATCTTTCTAGTGGTGTTATGCACACCCCTCTGAAGTATGTGATCAGCTTTAAGGAAATTTAAAGTAATTGTAACTTCGCTTGATGTGCAGTTACCACTTGCATGATACTATCCTTGACTTGTCCTGGGTTGGGAATCTTTTTAAAAATGAATTCTCTTTCAGAACCCGCAGTTTGTACTCTGATATCACCAAAGTTAAGAAAAGTTTCAATCATACCGCGTACATTGATGGAGATATCTTGGACTCTATAAGTTTGTAGTTCAGAAATTTTCCTGCTGAAGTAGCCGTATTGTTCATTTTGAATAATTCGTCTATCGGTAATGATGACTATGTTGAGACTATAAATAGTAAGAAAGTAGAAAAGAAGACTCCAAAGTCCCAAGTAGTAGAGACTAATGAGAAAACTAAATAAAGCTTGAAGTTCAACCAAGGAAATCTTGTCACTAAGCCAAATCCATATTCCAATAGGTATAAGAGCCGCAAGGAAAAGTAAGCTCATGGGAAGAAGAATGGTGAAGAGGTGAGGACGTAGTAGCAGTATCACTACCTCTTCAGGTTCTTGTCCATCGAAGTGACTATGAGTTTCGGTAAAGATGGCGAGAAGTTTATTAATCATGAAAATAAGGTATTAAGATCCAAATTTTGGAAGAGAACAGTACTGATAAAGAAGAGTAATACTGCACCAGCGAGGAAAAGGGCTGCCAATCGCTTCGGCACTACCCCAACACCAAAACGGGTGAGGTGGTAGAGCGTAATGAACCCTACTATCCAAAATCCAAGGAAGACAAAGATGACGACAATATTTGCTAATCCAATTACTGAAGACATGTTCAATATATTAGCACGGGGAATAATGGTCCACCCTCCACGATTTGAACGTGGGACCCCCGAGGTATAAGCTCGGTGCTCTAACCAGCTGAGCTAAGGGTGGTTGGAATCAATATAGCAAAATATTGCATCTAAGACTAAGCGAAACTTCTACGCTTCTTAATACCAAGAAGCTTTCTAATACTTTTTCTTATACCAAAGAGATGGAAGTGGAAATAAGGTGAAAGCCATTCGATAGAAGCGGTGAAGATTACCCCACCAATGAAGAAAGTACTTCTTTGAATAAGTTTTGAGGAAATTTCTATAGAAAGAAATTTGTGAGCGTAATATGGAAGGAAACCGACTGAAGTGAGATTGGGCGTTTGGCCAGCCATTTCACGCCAATATTGCTCGAGAATAGTGAGGGGGCAGTTACCATAGTAAGACCACAACACAATGACACTGATGAGAGCTCCTGCCTCCCATGGTCTAAATCTACGATAACGAAAACTTGCTAAGAGGCCAATCACCACTCCCATAATGATAATGAAATGTACCACAGCTGTAGTATCGGCTAGAAGCTCATAATTTCTCATACTCCAATAATGCTAACACAGATAAATAGCATCCTGTGTCATTTATCCGTGTTAGAGGTCATTCAAAATGGATTTTACGATCTGTTGAGGTTAGGCGTTCTCTTAGGAGGGGATATTTGGACAAGGTCGGACCTTGTCCAATGATTCTTTGGGCTTCGGTGCGAGCAGCTTCGACCATTTTCAAATTTTTGATCGCTTCCATACCTAGATCCGAGATGCCCCATTGTTTCGTACCTGAGAGGGCACCTGCTCCGCGACTCTCAAGATCGAATTCAGCAAGCTCAAAACCATTTTTTGCTGTAGTTAATGCCTTGAGTCGTGCAAAAATCTTGTCAGTCTTACTCTCCGAAAAGATGAAACAGTATGGTTGGTGAGTACCACGCAGTACTCGACCTCTGAGTTGATGAAGTTGTGAGAGACCGAAGCGTTCTGCTCCCTCGATCACTATAAGAGAAGCATTTTCGACATTTACTCCCACTTCAACTACTGAAGTGGAGACTAGAATATCGATCCGATGTTCTTGGAAAGCTTGCATGACGGCATCCTTCTCAACTTTTTTCATTTTCGAATGGATGATCTTGATGCGATATTTTGGAAAAACTTTTTCTTTCAATCTCTGCGCTTCTTTCTTGACTGATTTGGCTAGTATGGCTGTCTCCTTGTTTGGCCGTTCGGCTCTGAGAGCCTCAGGCTCGATGAGATCTGGTTCATCGATACGTGGACAAATGACGTAGAGTTGTCGTCCAGTTTCTAATTCTTCTCGAATTTTTTCATAAGCTTTGTTTCTAAGTGTTGGTGAGACTATTTCTGTAATAATTTTCTTCCTACCTAGAGGCATTTCGTCGAGAAGAGTAAGATCAAGATCTCCATAGAGAGTGAGAGCTAGGGTGCGAGGAATGGGGGTGGCTGTCATGGAGAGAAGATGCGGAATTACTTCGGATTTGTTTACCAAAGCTTGTCTTTGTTTGATCCCGAAGCGATGCTGTTCGTCTACGATAGCGAGGGCAAGATGTTTGAATTTCACAGACTTCTGGATGAGAGCATGAGTACCGATAAGAACAGTAATTTCACCCGAAGCTACCCATTTCAAAAGTTGGGTACGAGAAATGTTGGTCCAACCCTTCGGGTTAATCTTCGAAGGAAATTTGCGACAACCACTACCTGTGATAAGAGCTATATTGACTGGTAGATGCGAAAAATATTTAATGAATGATTCGAAATGTTGTTGGGCGAGAATTTCTGTTGGTGCCATATAAGCCGTTTGCAAAGTACCAAAACTTTGCAAACGGCCCTGAACCTTGTCAAAAGGTTTTGTGGTTGAAACAGCATAGGTGAGAGTAGCCGCTACTGCCGTTTTCCCAGAACCCACATCACCCTCAAGTAAGCGACTCATGGGATAACCCTTCTCGAAATCCTCGAGTGCTACCATGATAGAGCGTTTCTGTGCAAGAGTGGCAGAGAAGGGGAAACGATTGACGAAACTTTCTACATCCTTAAATTTCTTTTCAATGATGAAAGCTTTTTTAGCTTGGGATTCTTGCCTTGATTTCTGCTTTTCAAGTTGGATGAAAAAGATTTCTTCAAATGCGAAACGCTTGCGAGCAGCTTCTGCATGCTCCCTTTTTTGTGGAGTGTGAAGCCAAATGAAGGCTGTGCGAATGGCTGGGAGATTATATTTTTTCAAAATTTCCTCTGGAATCGGGTCAATCAAGGTGTCAAGAATCTCTCTTGAGATGAGAATTTTCTCTAGAGTGTAGTAGATCCAGTTGGAAGTAACTCCACGCGTCTCAGGATAGATAGGATAGATCACTAGATCCTTACCTGGAGTAAAGAGGGTAGAAGCCGGCTCAATCTTGGGATTGGAGAAATAAAGTGAACCTTCTTTTCTTTGTGATACCTTACCCTCCACTCTTACATGGGAACCTTCATTAAGCATTTTGGCCAGATAAGCTTGATGAAACCAAATAATCTTCATTCCTCCACTCTCATCTTCAATCGTAGCTTCTGCCATGGGGATCTTGCTCCGGAACCCTTTCTTAGTTTTGAGATTTTTAATCTTACCAAAGATGGTAGCGAACTGCCCCTTTTCAAGTGAGTCAATAGTTACCACTTCTGCCGAGTTGCCATAAGAGCGAGGAAAGTAATAAAGAAGGTCTTCCACTGTTATTAAACCTATTTTCTTCAGTGCCTTCTCATGTGCTGGGGTGATTCTGGCAATCTTTGTGATAGCTGTCTTTAAATCCATGACTCTATCTTACTGAATAAAAGTTCAAAGCCCATCTTGCGATGGGCTTTTCTCCGGATAGGCCGGAGCTCCTATACTTTACTGAGGTGGGAAATAGCCCAC
>CAZGIA010000013.1:0-2288 GCA_964526075.1 uncultured Candidatus Saccharibacteria bacterium | reverse complement strand
ATATCAATTAATATTTTAAGGTGAGCAGAGAAAAGCAATTAGATATCAGTATCTTTTTACTCAGAATAGTAGCTGGCTTTCTTTTCCTCCAGTACGGAGGGGTAAAACTTTTTGGTTGGTTTGATAATTCTGCTACCCCACTTTTCTCACTTTTGGGTCTGGCTGGTACTCTAGAATTCTTTGGTGGGCTCGCTATCATGCTTGGTCTTTGGGTCAGACCAGTGGCCTTCCTCTTGGCCGGTGAGATGGCCTTCGCTTATTTTATGGGGCACGCTATGCAGGGATACTTCTATGCTCCCTTGGTTAATCAGGGTACTCCATCTGTACTCTTCTCTTTCATCTTTCTCTTCTTCTCTGCCTATGGCGCTGGCAGGTGGAGTGTGATGAAATTTCTGAAGAGATAGTTTCGATTCGTCTATATAGTGTTGTGCTAAAATTCAGCCAATGACGCAGGCTGAAGCACTTCAAATTTTGAAAACTGGTGCCAATGTTTTTCTCACTGGAGAACCAGGGAGCGGTAAGACTTATACTGTGAATGCATATGTGAAATGGCTTCGTGAAAAGGGGATTGAGCCTGCTATCACTGCTTCTACAGGCATCGCCGCAACTCACATTGGTGGTTACACTATTCATTCTTGGTCTGGGATCGGTATTAAATCTTCTCTCACTGAATATGATCTTGACCACATGGCTACCAATGAAAGGTTGGTGAAAAGGATGGGTGGTGCGCATACGCTCATTATCGACGAAGTCTCCATGCTTTCAGGTGAGACTCTAACCATGGTGGATCAGGCTTGTCGCGCTCTTAGGAATTCTACCCTACCATTTGGTGGACTTCAGGTAATCTTGGTTGGAGATTTCTTTCAACTCCCGCCTGTAGTCTCACGTGCCTCTAGATGGGGTCGTACTAAGGCTGATATGCGCTTCGCTTTCCATTCACCTTCGTGGGAAGTATCCAATTTCCTTGTTGCATATCTTTCCGAACAACATAGACAAGAGGATCAGACCTTCCTTTCGCTCCTTGGTGCTATTCGAAGAGGAGAGGTTACTGAGGATCATCATGAAATTCTGAAAGATCGTTTCAATACTGTGGATCAGAAGGAGATTCCACGCCTTTTCTCACACAATGTGGATGTCGATATTTTGAATCAACATGAATTAGACAAGATCGCTGTCAATACCCGCGAATTCAATATGCACTCACGTGGACCAAGGGGGCTTGTTACTCAATTAAAGAAGGGTTGTCTCTCGCCAGAGAAACTATGCCTTAAACTTGGAGCAAGAGTGATGTTTACTAAAAATAATTTTGAAGAAGGTTTCGTCAATGGCACATTGGGGAAGATTATTGGCTTTTCTGAAACGAGTGGTAATCCAGAAGTGATGACAGATAAGCCCGCCCGACCGAACGGTCGTTCGGGCGGGAAGAGATTTATAGAAGTTGAGCCGATGGAGTGGGCAATCGAAGACAACCAGAGAGTTCTGGCTTCTATTAGACAATTACCCTTACGTCTGGCGTGGGCTATTACTATCCATAAGAGTCAGGGTATGTCGCTTGATGCAGCTGAGATGGATCTTTCGCAAACTTTTGAATATGGTCAAGGTTATGTAGCTCTCTCGCGTGTACGTACTCTTGTAGGGCTCTCGCTCAAAGGTTTGAACAAGCGCGCGCTTGAAGTGCATCCTGATATTCAGAGAGTAGATATAGAGTTCAGAGATTTGTCACTGGCGGTCGAGGAATCCTTCAGCAAACTTGGTGAGGAAGAGCTGAACAAAATGCACGAGAACTTCGTCACAGCTTCTGGTGGTAAGGAGAAGAAACCTTTCGCCAAAGAGCGTGAACAGAATCCCAATGCTTACAAGAAGTGGAGTGATGAAGACGACATTGCTCTCAAACTAAGATTCGAAGAAGGTGCCAAGATGAAAGTACTTATGAAAGAGTTCGGTAGGCAGAAGGGTGGCATTACCTCACGTCTTGTTAAGTTAGGATTGATTGATGACCCGAGGGACTGACTTCGCTGTTACTTGACAATATGAAAGGCGATAAAAATGTGTTAAATTTGGCCACATTGGAGACGTGGCTGAGTGGATGAAATCTCATGTTATGAGATTTCATCCGAAGGAGGACAACATCCGAAGGAGGACGACTTGTCGACCACCAGCCCGACTCCAAGAATATGGAGACGTGGCTGAGTGGTCGAAAGCACCTCACTGCTAACGAGGCAGGGTTTAAAAACCCTCGACGGTTCGAATCCGTCCGTCTCCGCCTTCGTCACGACGTAGCTTTAGCG
>CAZGIA010000012.1:0-9537 GCA_964526075.1 uncultured Candidatus Saccharibacteria bacterium | reverse complement strand
AGATCGTAATCCAGATTATCAAGATCCGTTGCATTGAGATCAGCCTCAATATCTACCTTGGAATCAGAAGTAGATTGTTGAGGAAAGGGCTTGTACGACTCATCATTAGCACTTTGTCCCCAGAAATAAAATCCACCAATCACCAAAACAGCGAGGATTATTATCACAGCGAGAAGACTACCTGCAGAAGAATTTGGCTTGGGTGGCATAACTGGACCTTGTGTTTCTGGCACATTGTTCATATTGTTTGTTGGTTCCATAATTTTGCTTTGTGATTATTAATTTGATGTTTCAACAGTAGAAGTCTCTACATCATTACGATTTGCTTTCAAGGTACGAATAGCCTTAACTAAACTGGAATGTGCTTGTTTAAGCTCTGCTTTCACATCAGCTCCAGCTTCACGAACAGTTTCGAAGTTGTCAGCAGTAACCTCTATCGACTGAAAAGCTGTAAGTAGAACTCTGGCCTCACTTAGGTAAACCTTAGCATCGGTCAGATAACCCTCAGATTCAGTAGTGACACCACCTTCAGCTTGGATCTTACTGATACGAGATTCGACTCGAACAAGAATACCTTCAAGTCTAACAATAGCAGCAGTGAATACCTTGGAAGCGCGTTCTATCTGCCTTTTAGCAATATTTTGTTTAATCTCAATCTTTCTTACTGTACTTGAGGCTCTACGAGCTTCACGCATTTCTGTTGAGGAAGCTCTTTTCTCTTCTGCTCTCTGTCTCATATCAACACGCACATTGTCGGGTCTTGCATTGACTCTTAATTCTGTCTCTACTTCTTCCGCCATCGTCGGTAAAGCTACAGATAGGAGAGTAAGTAGTGTTAAGCTTGCTAAGATTTTTTGTTTCATTATTGTAAGTTAAATTAAACTTTTAAATATTTCTCTTGATAGAGTTTGAGACCTTCTTCAAATGCCAATTCGGCTTCAAGACGTCCCTTAAAGCCAGTTACCTCCACCACTTTGTTCTGAAGCTTTTTGTAAGTAGAGTAGAAATGTTCAATCTCCTTGATGGTATGCGGATTTATATCTGAAAGATCCTTAATACTTTCAAAACGAGGATCATCTACTGGTACCGCAATAATCTTATCGTCACCTTCGCCACTATCAATCATCTTCATGAGAGCTACAGGACGAACACGCACTAGAATACCTGGCAATAATGGATAGGTAGTGAGGATAATAACATCAAGTGGATCATTGTCATGCCAGAGTGAACGGGGGACAAAACCGTAATCAAAAGGGAAATCTTGTGAAGTATGCGCTACACGATCAAGAGCAATGAGACCCGTCTTCTTATCTATCTCATATTTGTTCTTAGAACCCTTGTTGATCTCAACGATAGTATTGATCGCGTCCTTAGAACCAGATTCGATATCATGCCAGAGATTCATATGATTAATTATACTCAATTTTTAAACTTTTGGCTCCACAGGCGCTTCGGCAGAGGCGAGCTCTTCACCCTTGGCAGATTGAATATCAATTTTCCAACCAGTAAGTTTGGCTGCTAGGCGTACATTCTGACCACCCTTACCAATAGCAAGAGATTGCTGGTCTTCGGCTACATGAACTATTGCAGACATCTCAGCTTCGTTGGTTTCAATCGAGAGAATTTTGGCAGGAGAAAGTGCTTCCTCAATAAACTTCTTCGGATCAGGGGACCATTCGATAACATCAATCTTCTCGCCATGAAGCTCAGCCATCACTGTAGAGACACGTACTCCACGACTCCCGACTAGAGCTCCCACTGGATCAATATGAGAATCCTTGGCTTCCGCTGCGATCTTCGAACGATAACCAGCTTCACGAGCAATGGCCTTGATCACAACTGAACCACTAGCAAGCTCTGGAGTTTCTGATTCAAAAAGCTTTTCCAAAAATTTAGGATGTGAACGAGAAAGACGCAAGAAAACTCCACGAGGAGATTCCTCTACTCGATAAAGAAATGCACGTATTTTCTCACCTTGAGAATAACGCTCGCTCGGAATCTGCTCTTCGTATGGAAGAAGACCAGGAGCTTTGCCTAGATCGACGAAGATATTGCCACGCTCCATTCTCTGAACAGTACCGTTGACCACTTCACCTTCACGTCGGCCAAATTCAGAAACAAGATGAGTCTTCTCCGCTTCACGAATCTTCTGCATGATTACTTGTTTGGCAGTCTGGGCAGCAATACGACCGTAGTCTCCCTTAGATTCAATTGGGAAGATGATCTCTTCATCAAGCTGAGCATCCTTCTTGATCTTGCGAGCATCTTCTATAAGGATATGCTGTTCAGCATTGTAGAAACTACGAGTATCTTCATCCGCAAGTTCAGCATCCTCATCGAAAACTACTCGGGTATCATCTACCACAACCTTGACTTGATAAAATTCTGCTTGACCGGAGGTAAGGTCGAAAGTGGTACGAATAATCTGACCCTTCTTGCCATATTCCTTCTTATAAGCAGTGGCGAGAGCAGCTTCAATAGCTTCAATAATCGAAGCACGAGGAATACCGCGAACTTCTTCGAGTTCGCTAAGGACTGAATTGATGACTTTGAGATCAAACATATATTTTTGTTGTTTTTAAAGAAAGAGGACCGCCTCTCGGCGATCCAACCTTCATCCAATATTACTCCTTCAGTATATCAAACAGCATAACATTTTGTCAAGTTTTTCGTAATCCTCCACTACCTTAGCACTACCCCATTATAAAAATCCTATAGGAAAGTTATAATGGGATTGAAAAGTATTTGAAAAATAGAATTTTACTCTGTCAATTTACACTTTGGTCTTTCTAGAATGCTTTTTGAGCCAAGTAGCAATAGTTTCTAAATCTAATTTTTCAGTAACTACACGTACGGCGAAATTCTCAATTCCACCCTTCGGTACTTCAACAAAATAACCGTTATTTTCAATAAAAACGACGGCACTAGTCATTCCAGTTCGTTTATTGCCATCAATGAAGGGATGGCTCATCAGTATATCTCTAATATACACTGCAGCTTTTAGAAAAATGGTCGGAAAAAGTTCTTTCTCGAAAACTTTCTGCTTAGGAGAATGTTCTAAGCTCAAAATCGCATGGTAATCACGTACACCATGCGAACCACCGGTTTCATCAACTACCATCGAATGAATTCGGAGAATATCTTCGACTGATAAATATATCAAGTTATTTTTGAGCTAAAGCTTCCAAATCATCACGATAACGATTAATGAAATTGTAAGTTAATTCAGCTATTCTTTCTTGATGCAAGGAATTTTTAGCTAGGGGACTGACAGAAATCACCTTGGTCTTTTGGTTAATTTCTACATTGAGTTCATCACCCAAGCGAATACCAAGCCCCTTAAGGGATTTCTTGGGAATGATGACGGCAATGGAATCTCCTACTTTTATCGCTTTTTGAGTCATTGTGATAAGTTTATCAAAATATTATAGTTTTATTATAGTCTTTTGAAGCGAAGTGTCAACCTATGGCCTACTTCTTCTTCGAATGGAACTTGGCGTGGGTGTCTCGGAGTTGCTTGTCGGTCACATGGGTATAAATCTGGGTAGTCATGATATTGGCATGCCCTAGCATGGCTTGGACGGAGCGAATATCAGCACCGTTGGAGAGGAGATCAGTAGCGAAGAGGTGTCTGAGGGTATGAGGAGTCACTCGTTTGCCTACACCAGCCTTGATGGCATAATACCTGACTATCCTTTCAATACTCTGACGATCCAAGCTCCCGTGATCCTTGCCTGTGTAATGCTTTACTCTGAGAGAAGTCGAGGGAGTGACTCGCCTAGCTGTCTTGTCTGGATCCAGTCTCACGAAGAGACCTTCAGCTAAATCCTTCCTCGCTGCAAGATATTGCTTGAGTGCTTGACGAGCTTCTTGGGAAATAAAAACTACCCTAATCCTGCCTCCCTTACCACGCACTGAGAGCTCGTCGGAATCGATGTTGATATCACGAGGCAGTGAGCAGAGCTCACCCACACGCAAACCTGTAGAGAAGAGTATCTCTAGAATAGCCTTGTCTCTCAACTCCTTGAGTCCGTTGCCCTTAGGCGCGTTGAGAATACGGCTCAGCTCTAGGGGAGTGATGAGCTCAAGCTGATGGGTCGAGAGCTTGGCTAACTCGATCCGCTCAGGGGAGAGAGCCTTGATATCGCGCTTGCTCAAGTACTTAAGAAAGATACGCAAAGCAATGAGATAAAAATTCTGGGTCTTCTTCGAAATAGTTTCTTGATTTCTAGTCGGTTGACGGTTGAGCCAGAGGCGGAATTCGCGGACCGAGTCATCAGTAATATCAGAAACTTTCTCAGCCTTCATGTGAGCAAAGATGCGAGTGAGGTAATGCTCATAATTCTCAATAGTTCTAATAGCAGAACCTTTTTCAATCTCCAAGTATTCCAGAAATTGCCGCTTTAACTGTTCTATTTGAGTTTTTTTCATACGTTGCACAATATTATAACACCTCAGTGTTTACACTGAGCGAGCTTGCAAAGCGAGTCGAAGTGTGCTATTGTCAAAGGGTGTTTTCTAAAATCAAGAAACAGAAGATCATCAAGGAAGTGGCTATCCATGACAAGGATACTGGCTCTCCTGAAGTACAAATTTCCATACTGACGAAGCGTATTGAGGAACTTTCTCAGCATTTGAAGAAGAATGCTAAAGACAACCATTCACGTCGAGGCCTTTTGGCTATGGTAGCTGGCCGTCAAAAGCATATGAAGTATCTCGAGAAAAAGAACCCCAAACGTGCGCTTGCTTTGCAGAAGAAGCTTGGTTTGAAGAAATAAAGAAAATTATTCTAATTATTCTAATTAACCTAATTGATCTAAAATTAGATCTTTGGGATTTAGTAATTATTTAGAATAATTAGTGCAATTAGAAATTAGAAATTTTATATCATGACCGTTATCAAACACAAAGCTCAACGTGTCGGCGTTTTCATAGACACACAAAATATTTATCATTCGGCCAAGAACTTGCATCATGCAAAGGCAAACTTCGCTGCTATTCTCAAGGACGTAGTAGACGGACGTGTACTTATCCGAGCTATGGCTTATGTAGTGACTACAGAAAGTGGGGAGGAGAATGCTTTCTTCGGTGCACTTGAGAAAGCCGGTATCGAAATACGATCTAAACCACTCCAGATTTTCCTCGGTGGTGCCAAGAAGGCTGATTGGGATGTGGGCTTGGCTATTGATTGTATCACTATGGCTCCCAAACTAGATTCGGTCATTTTGCTCTCAGGTGATGGAGATTACGTGCCTCTTGTTGAGTATCTTCAAAATACTCATGGTTGCCAGGTAGAGGTAGTAGCTTTTGGCAAATCTTCTTCCGCTCGCCTCATTGAAGTTTCTGATGACTTTTATGATTTAGACCAGAATCCGAAAAAATACCTTATAATAGGTAGTGAAAATGGTCGAACACCAACCCCAACCAACTCAAGAAGGAAAGTTTAATCCCTCGACTTCGCTCGGAACTTCAACTTCGTTGAAGCAAATTCGCACCTTCCAAGGTGATGTAGCCAATGCGCTTACTAGCCAAAAGGAATCTCTCTTCTCTATACAACAAAGAGAACAATCTAAGAAAAGCTCGGATGATAATACCAACCAATCGTCTCACGGAAGGAGTAGGAAAATTGGAGAATTAACATGGCTTATTTTAGGTAGTTTTATTTTTATTTTACTTGGATCAGGTGGAGCTTGGTTCGGTTATCAAGAATTTATAAACAAAACAGCACCTCCTATTATCACCACGCCCTTAAGTAGATTGATCTCGGTACAAGGTGAGGTAGAGATAAATCTGGCAAGCACAACTAAGGAAGCACTTTTCTCTATTGTTATGGAAAAAGGTACAGAAATATCTCCCAACGAAATTGAACATTTTGTCCTAAGAAAGGGGAGTGGAGAGTTAGCGCCACTTATAACAACAGCCGAATTTTTCCAAAAATTAGAAACCACTGCTCCAAGCAACCTGCTCCGTTCCTTCGATCCAATCTTCATGTTCGCTACTTATGGTGAGAGTCGCTTTATCTTATTGAAGCTCTCTTCCTTCGAAAATGCTTTTCCTGGAATGCTCGCATGGGAACAAACCATGGCACGTGATATTGGTCCACTCTTCCTAACCAATGAACTTCTACAAACTAGTACATCAGCATCCAACTTTAAGGATGTTACTTACAAAAATAAGGATGCGCGAACCATTATTGACACTGGGACGACCACAAAACCTCTTCTTTTATACTCCTTTTTCGACAATCGTATTTTAATTATTACTGACCGTTTTGAAACCTTAAAAGTTCTAACAGAACGCCTAACTCAAGAATTACTTTCCCGTTGAAGTTGCCGAAAGCTAAGTATGTTAAAATATAATAATGATTATTGATTTAAACCATTTTAAAATTAAGCTCGAAGAGGAAACGGCCTTGGTAGAAAAAGAGTTAGAAACTGTAGGTCGCAGAAATCCAGACAATCTATCAGATTGGGAAGCCGTCCCAGCTTCTGATCGTGATGTCTCGCAAGCGGATGAAAATATTGTCGCTGACTCAATCGAAGGTTATGAAGACAACATAGCTATCGTAAAAACTCTTGAGGAACGCTACAACGATATCAAATCTGCTCTTGATAAAATCAAAAATAGTAGCTACGGTCTCTGCCAAATCTGCCAGAAAGAAATTGAATTAGATCGCCTCGAAGCCAACCCCTCCGCCCGCACTTGTAAGGAACACATGGACACCACTTCGCTCTAAGAATTTTATGTGTCAACGTGGCATGTAAACACATTAGTGTTCAGATTAACTTCCTCAACCTCTACATTAATCTTAAGCTATAGCTAAATGTTGATGGAGTGATATTAAGAGTACCTATGTAAGTTCAAACTCTTCGCGCAGATGCCTGTCATTCTCAATCTCATCCACAATCATATACAAAATATCTTTACCGACTCCAAAATCAGTTTTTAGGAGTCCGATAACATCCTCGCAGTCATAAGGATAAACCCAAACACTGTCCTGTAAGCGAGAGAACCCTGCCGAAACAAAAAGATTTCTGATTTGCTCTCTGACCTTCTTCTTTTTTTCCGGAATGTCAAAGATAATTACCCGCCACTTTTTGTCCCATTTCTTGGGGCGAGTCAGTTTATATTCCCTTAATTCCAATTGCCTCAATTTCTTTTCTCCTTCTGCTGTCAATTCGTAATACTTGCCGTTAAATTTGAGCAGTCCTTTCTTGGTTAATTTAGAAGCCGACGAGCCGACGATTTCACCTTGCCGCTTGTTTGAAATGAAACCCAGTTTACTCATGGCGCTTAAGACATTGGACGCCACGAGACCGATACTTAAAATTCCAGCTAGTTTGACTGTCTCTAAAACCAGTTTCTGTAACTCCCCATGTTTCACTCTTCTCTGATTTCTTTCCTCAAGTTTCCCCATACATTAAGTATAAGCTATAGCTGAGAGTTGATGTAGGGTGGATTAGTTAAATGTGGATAAGGAGAGGATATTAAACATAGAGAACAAAAGAAAAAGCGCTGGGATATTTTCCAGCGCTCGTTTGCGGTCTCGCCCTGCCTTATTGTTGAACAAGTGGCTAGCTTGTTCGGGTTTCGTGCAGGATCCCCGCTCACTACAGTTTGTATGTAAGATATTTAGGTGGGAATCTTACCAAACTGCGTCTTACTCCCAGGATGGGACCGAATTACTTTGGAAGCACTTCTTGAAGCAGTTCACTCGTTCTAGACGTAATACTCTCAAGGGGTAAGAATCCGATTCGAGCAAGGTCAAGAATCATGTTTTCAACTGGAAGGTTGAAATACAATAACTGATGACCTCTACCACTATCGGCTTCGTACTGAGCCCCAATTTGAGTGTGACGATCGAGGACCACCCATGTTGCCTGGTCCGTTTCTGCACGATCAAACTGGCAATCCGGATAAATTTCCCGGACCCAAGACTGAACGTGAGTTACGGCTTCCTGTATTGAGATAGACCTTGGCTCAGTAAAGAATGGTCTATGATCACACAGGAAGTCAGGCTTAATGTTGACTACCGATGGTGGCCCGATCTTCTCACCAAGAGAGCGAATGACTTTCTGGAACATGGACTTGACCTCGCTCATATCGGAAGTGTAGAGACAATCATGCACTTCACCTTGTTGAACTCCTAAAAAACTGGAGTATACAACGCGGCTTACAATAGAGTCGAGATCAAGGTCAGACTTAATTCCACATTCATTCCCCAAGACCATGCCGCAGGTTTTATCACTAACAATCTTGTGCCCTCGAACTTCTGAAGCTTTCCAACTCTCAAGAGTTTCGAGAAGTTTGCGGAAGCTGCCATCCTTAGCAAAGACTGTTGTCATCACGCTGTAGCCGCGCGTCTCAAGAACCTCAACGATCGTGGGAACGAATTGCTCGAATAAGTCGTTGTCCCGATAGACAATTCTGATTACCTTTGTTTTGCTCGTCATCCTTTCCACCTCCTTTCTCACCTCGGAGCCACTCGAGGTTATTTTGTTAAAGAACTTGCACCTCCTTTGTTCCAAAGACAAATATAGCATATTATAATTTATTAGTCAAGAGTAATGAATATAATTTAACCTAAAATAGGGCTATTTTATAGTTTATATTAGCCATATTTACTTTAAAATCACTATTTGTCATCAAAAGTATTGACTATTTATTATATGTTGTATATACTGGTTATATATGGAAATACACGATGCATTACGAAATATAGGTTTAAACGATAAAGAGGCGCGAATTTATGCCGCGTTGTTACAATTAGGACAAACTTCTGCTTACGGGATAGCAACTAAAAGCGAACTTAAAAAGCCAACTACTTATGTTGTGCTGGAAGAGTTAATTAAAAAAGGTTTTGTACGAAAAATTCCTCGTAAAAGAAAAGCTTTATATGAAGCAAAACCACCAGAAGAAGTATTTGTACTTGCCAAAGAAAAGTTAGAAATTGCAGAGAAGGCTTTGCCAGAACTTCTTGCGCTAAAAAGAGGAGAGCAAAGAAAAATCAGGGCGCTATATTTTGAAGGCGTACAGGGAATAAAACAAATACTCCAATATGGTTTAAAAGAAGTAAAGGGAAAAGAGATTGTTGGATTCGCGGCTTACACACCCGGAATAATCCCGAAGGAATTACTAGAATATTTTAATGAATACAACTCTAGATTGAAAAATTGGAAGATTGGTATTCGTGCTATTGCGCCAGATCATCCTTCTCTCAAACAATTTCGTGAACAAGATAAGGAATTCGGACGAGAAATTAAAATTATTCCTTTTGAGCAATATTCCTCCGAAACTTCGATCGAGGTGACTGATAATGTAGTAAGGATTGTCGATATGGCAAACCTACAAGGAATGGTTATAGATAATCCTGTAGTTGCCAAAACTATGAGAGAAATTTTTGAGATGGTCTGGGAGAAAATCGAGTTAAAAGTTTCTGTTATATAATCAACGCTATGAGTTTCTCGAAAGTTTATAGTGCCCAAACCCAACTTCTCACAGTTACCCCCATTTCAGTTGAAACAGATATTTCTAGAG
>CAZGIA010000011.1:8733-10238 GCA_964526075.1 uncultured Candidatus Saccharibacteria bacterium | reverse complement strand
GGGGGAAGGAATCGGACCTTCATTAGAAGCTTCAAAGGCTCCTGTCCTACCATTAGACGACCCCGCAATATACTAAAACTAACAAAAAAAGCTCCCTTTGACTAATACAAGTAAGTACCCGCTATACTACACACCGATTGACTCAGTTAATGCTAATTCAAGAGCAAGTTCAGGGATGGAGGTACGACCAGAATTTTCATAAGCTTCAATAAATCTAAGAAGAGTTTCAGCAGTGAGATCCGGACCGGCCTTGAGTGCAAGTTCTTTCAAAAATTTCAAATCATCTTCCGAAATCTGTTTTCCAATAGTTTCTTCCATACCAGCCTTAAGTCTTATCAAGAAGAGGAAGCGCAAACGCTCGAGGATCAGTTTTGCGAAAAGTTTCATCTCAGCATTCGCTTCACTCGCGCTACTTATAGCCTTCATACCCTTCTCCAAATTTTTCTCCACTATAGCCTCCAGTATGGCCATAACAAGCTCCGCCTTCGGCGCCCCCGTCACCACCTCAATCTCCGATCGAGTAATTTTCTTGCTTGCCCCTCGAAACTTTAGCGAAGTGGGGTCCTCAGTTGAGGACAAAACTTTCTCCAAGATCCCATGCACGTCGCGGAAGGAGCCATCTCCCAGAAGAGCTACCAACTCAGCTGCAGCGAGATCAAGAACTACACCCTCCTTCTTGGCAATAGTCAGTGCAAAATCCTTCAAAGTGGAAAGATTCGGTTTCTTGAAAGTAAATGTCTGACAACGTGACACCACTGTCTCAGGAACTTTTTCTGGCTCAGTTGTGGCAAGGATGAAGATCACATGAGCTGGTGGTTCTTCCAGAGTTTTCAAGAAAGCATTCCAAGCATCCTTGGTGAGCATATGTACTTCATCGATAATATAAACCTTATACTTTGATTCAAAAGGTAGGGTGTTCACCGAATCTCTAATCTCACGCACATCATCAATACCACGGTTTGAAGCGGCATCCATTTCAACGAGATCGTTGGCTGAAGTACCGATAGCTCTTGCAAGAATTCTTGCAAGAGAAGTTTTCCCTGTCCCACGAGAACCAGAAAAGAGATAAGCATGAGCAATATTTCCCAGTTTGACTGCCCCTTCCAACACCTTCACCACATGCTCCTGACCAATGATACTCTCGAAATTATGCGGACGATATTTCCGATACAAAACTCCTTCACTCTTTCGTTCTTTCTTCATACTACGAATTATACCTCATGAATAAAAACGTGCCCCACCGCTACCAGCGGTGGGGCACAAAGCCACGAGTTACCTCGTGGAGAAAACTCCGCAGGCCCCGCCGTTCAACTGGATGCAAGCATTGCCCACACTCAGGAAAGTCACGAAACCTCCTGGGGTAACACTTACATTATGTGGTACACTCGAGGTGAACAGTACCGAACACCCTGCTACTACCGGTGTCAATTGCATGTTGCCAAAGCGTGCTCCACTCCCACCGAAGGGGGTGAAATTCGCTCCACTTGTGCAAGTCGGCCCCGGAG
>CAZGIA010000011.1:0-8633 GCA_964526075.1 uncultured Candidatus Saccharibacteria bacterium | reverse complement strand
GGAGGTGGTGCTGGAGGTGGAGTCGGCGGGATCGAGGTGGGTGCCGTTGGCAGACCACCACAGAGAACGCAGACCTCAGTCACCTGCTCTTGGCAGGCAACTGACGAAAGTGTCAGAACCATCAGGGCGCACAGGAGCGCCATCTTGCGTGTGTTGTAATCCACTGCTTGAGCCCTCCTTGGCCCATTTATTGAACGAAAAAGTCTTTTTCAAGACTCCCTTACCTTTTCTTATCACGAAGAAAGGGTGATGTCAATGACTCATGGTATTCAAAAATTGAACCACTATTTCCTCCACGTCACTAGAGTTTTGAGCCTCCATAAGCCTAGATCTTAAGCCAACTGAACCATCGAAACCTGAAATGTAGGCTTTGAAATGTTTTTTCATTATGGAGAAACTTTTGGTATCACCCAGAAGCTCTTCAAACAACTTAGTATGCTCTACTAAAGTATTCAATTGCAATCTCAGTCCCTCGATTCCCTCGGGACGTTCCTTTTGAGAAAAAAGGAACGGATTACCAAAAATGGCTCGTCCAAGCATCACACCATCACAACCAGTCTCTTCCACTTTCTTGCGTGCATCATTCATATCTACGACATCTCCATTGCCGAAAATGAGGGTACGCTCATTTTCGCCCTGAGCTTGTCGAAGGGCAAGTTCATTCCTAATCTCCACTGCCCGCTTTACATACTCCCAGCGTGCAGGCACCTTCGACATCTCTCTTGCTGTTCTTGCATGAATAGTAATGACTGCCGGCTCTTCTTTGAGAATTGCTGGCAACCAAGTTTCAAGTTCTATTTTATTGAAACCAATGCGAGTCTTGACTGACACGGGCAAACCACCAGACCCAGCTTTGGCAGCGCGAATAATTTCTACTGCTAATTCCGGAGTCTTGATCAAACAAGCGCCCGCATCCTGTCTATTGATCACCTTGGCTGGGCAACCCATATTGATATCAATGCCGTCAAAACCGAGCTCATATGCGAGCTGTGCCGCCTTCTTCATATTCTCTGGAGTAGAGGTGAAGAATTGGGCTACGATGGGTCTCTCTGCTTCAGAATAGATGAGATCTTTAAGTAACTTCTTCCGTCCTTCTTCTGGTGCCAAGGCTAAACCATCGGCAGAGACAAACTCAGTCCACATCACATCAGGCTTCCCCACTCTCGCGATAATACGACGAAAAGCGGCATCTGTAACGTCAGCCATCGGTGCCAATACCATGATCGGTCTTTTCAACTTTCCCCAGAATCCTGTATTTAACTTTTCCAATTTATTTAAGCTTCCAGAATACTCTATCTTCCGTACGTAAGTCCAACTCAGCCACTTTCTCTAGAAAATTCTGCTCCGCTCTAATCACAGGACTAGCAAGGAAAGATCTTAAGTTACCAAAAAGACGATCAAACTCCCATTCCCTTTTCCACAGTATATGAGCTCCTCCCTCAAGTGTCAGGTTGAAAATTGTTTGATCTATCTGGAGTGATACGGGATTCAGTCTAAGTGTTTTCAAATTATCAATAAATTTATTTAAAGCTAGGAACTCACTTCTTGGCAAGAGAGATTGAGCAAGAGGGAAATCTAAGTTCAAGGAAGTAGTATAAAGAAAATAAACTCCATCAGAGAAGGTTGGTGCCAAATCGAAAATGAAGCCCAGATCATCAAGAAACCAGCAAAGTGCTATATCAGCACAATACAAAGCAAAGGGTTCTCGCTCCACCACTTCCACGCTCAAACTTTTCAAATCTTTGAAAGAAATTTCTATACTAGAGAAACGTGGAAAAAGTTCTCCAAGGGCACGCTCCACTTTCCTACGCGGATAGAGAAATATATTATCCCTTGGTATAAGGAAAAGGTAGTAACCATCAATCAATTCTAAAACTGTATTAGAAACAATCTCTTCCCCCGTGACAATTGCTCCGATCACCACCACATTTGACACACGCAATTTCTCAAGACGAGAAACAAAAATAAAAATTATCAGAAGTATCAAAATACCGACACCCCAAAAAATTCTGCGTCTCTGCGTAACTCTTCTTTTCTTCTCATGAAATTCTGTGGAAGCCAGAGTCTTCCCAGTCGAGATTATCCTCATGCTATTGGGATCTTATTTCTGAAAGACCGTTCATATATGGCAAGAGGACCTCAGGAATCTTGACTGAACCATCGGCTTGCTGATAATTCTCAACCAGCGAGACAAGAATACGAGGTGTCGGGATAGCTGTGGAGTTTAGCGAGTGAGCATAGCGAGATTTTCCTTCAACATCTCTGTAGCGAATACCTAGACGTCTAGTCTGGAAATCGTGAAAATAGGAAGCCGATGAAATTTCGCGATACTTGCCTTCTAGTGGTACCCAGAGTTCAATATCATATTTTTTCACTTGGCCCAAACCTAGATCTGCACCACAATTAATAACCGTGTGATAGGGAATTTTTAACGATTCGATAAACTCCTCTGTATTGCGATTGAGCCATTCATGCCACTTCACAGACTCTTCGTGAGAAGCTTCACAGAGAATAACTTGCTCCACTTTATAAAACTCATGGACACGAATCAGTCCCTTTACGTCCTTAGCATGACTACCAGCTTCACGACGAAAACAAGGGGAAAATGAGAGATATTTCTTTGGCAATTCTTTCTTAAGTAAGGTCTCGTTCATGTGGTAACCCATAGTTGCCACCTCAGCAGTACCAGCGAGATAATCTCCATCTTGAGTTTTATAAAGATCCTCTTCGCTTTGGGGAAGCATACCAGTTCCAATGAGTGATTCCTTACGCACTAGAGAAGGAACAAGTATTGGTGTAAAATCTTTTTTAAGAAAAAAATCTTGTGCATAACGCCAGATAGCATAGGAAAGAAGAGCCCCTTCATTCTTAAGGAAGTAACCACGAAAACCAGAAACCTTAGTACCACGCTCAAAGTCGACCATATCAAGCGCAGTCATAATTTCAACGTGTGACTTGGCAGTAAAATCAAATGCTGTTGGCTCTCCCCATTTCTTCACTTCTTTATTATCAGCATCACTTTCTCCGTCGGGCACTGAAATATCTGGAACGTTTGGAACTTGAAGCATGAGCATCTGCCATTCCTGCATCACTCCCTTGAAATCCTCTTCCAGCTTGGTGAGTTCTTCTTTTACAAATTTCATCCGGACAACAATATTGGACTTCTCCGGTCCTGAAGCTTTCACAATCTCGAGATTGGCAGCGTTTTGCTCTGCACGCTTAGAGTCAACCATGGCTGAAAGTTCTCTACGCTTCTCATCGACAGCAAGAAGCTTCCCGACGTCTAAATCAATCTTCTTCTTCTTAGCTGCTTCTCCTACCAAGTCTTTATTCTCTCTAATAAACTTAATGTCTAACATGGCATAATATTATCATATGATTCGTACCCTCTCGAGAGAAGAATACCCAGAACTCCTAAGTGAGATTCCTCAACCGCCCAAGCAACTACGCTACGAAGGCACCTTGCCCACACCTGGGAACAAACTTCTGGCAGTGGTCGGGGCGAGAAAATTCTCTCACTATGGTCGTGAAGCTTGCGAAGCTCTTATCGCCGGACTCGCTGGAGAGCCAGTCACGATAGTCTCTGGTCTAGCTCTTGGTATCGACTCAATAGCGCATCGTGCTGCCCTTCGTCATGGTTTACAAACACTCGCTCTACCTGGTTCTGGACTCGATCGCTCTGTTATTCATCCACGCTCTCATGCCGGACTTGCTACAGAAATAGTGGAAGCTGGAGGCGGACTAATGTCTGAGTACGATGACAGTATGCCCGCTGGAGTCTGGGCCTTCCCACGCAGGAATCGCATCATGGCTGGTATGTGTCATGCCACCTTAGTCATTGAAGCTGAGAAAAAGTCAGGCACTCTCATCACCTCACGTCTAGCAACAGAATACAATAGAGAGGTGGGTGTAGTGCCAGGTCCCATTCACTCGCCTACTTCCGAAGGTCCGCATATGCTGGCAAGACTTGGTGCAGCTATCATACGTAATCACAACGACATTCTTGAACTTCTTGGATTACCGAGAAAAGATGAAGCTCCTACTCTCATGGATATTGAAGATCTGACCAATGAAGAAAAAGCTTTCATCAAAATTTTGGAAACTCCGTGCGAGCGTGATGAACTTATCCGAAGGAGCAAATTAGAAACAGGTACAGCAAACGCCATCCTGAGTCTACTAGAAATCAAAGGTTTAATCATGGAAGAAATGGGCGAAGTCAGAAAGACTTTCTAGAATAAAAATTTAATCCCTCCCATTATAATTTTCCTATAGATTTCTTATAATGGGATACCAAAATAGCTACCTTTCTAAATAAAAATTTGCAAATAAGAAGTTTCCATAGTATTAATTGAGTTCAAGATGAAATTAGTAATTGTCGAATCTCCATCAAAGGCGAAAACTATTGAGAAGTATCTCGGGAAGGATTTTCGTGTAGTAGCTTCCATAGGCCATGTACGTGATCTGCCGAAATCCAATAAAACAGCGATCGATATCGCTGGCGGTTTCATTCCGCATTACGAAATCAGTAAGGGCAAGGAAAAAGTAATTGCAGAAATCAAATCGCTGGCGAAGAAAGCTGAAGAAATTTATCTTGCTTCAGACCCTGACCGCGAAGGAGAGGCTATTGCTTGGCATGTCGTACAAGCCGCAGGCTTGGGAGATGGTAAGCGCAAGTCGAACCATGCCCCAGTTAAGCGCATCGTCTTCCACGAGATCACAAAGGAAGCTGTTGAGGAAGCTCTGAAGCACCCTCGCGATATTGATGAAAATCTTAAAGAAGCTCAAGAAGCCCGCAGAGTGCTCGACAGACTCGTGGGCTATGATCTCTCGGGCTTGATCTGGAAGAAAGTACGTTACGGACTCTCGGCTGGTCGAGTACAGTCCCCAGCCCTACGCATCATTATGGAACGTGAACGTGAGATTCGAGCCTTTAAGGCTGTCACCTTCTGGACTATTACCGCGAATTTAAGGTCGGACCTTAAGAATGATCCCCAAGGTCCGACCTTGGATTTCATCTGTTCGGTAGAGCCGACAGAGAAGAAAGAGGTGGAGAAAATTATAGAAGATGGGAAGTCTGGCAAGTGGCAGGTCACGGATATCAAAGAAACTCAGGTCTCTCGTGCTCCTCGCGCCCCGTTTATTACTTCCACTCTTCAACAAACGGCCAGCTCCCGCCTCGGCTGGTCTCCATCACGCACTATGTCGATCGCTCAACGTCTTTATGAAGCTGGACACATTACCTATATGCGTACAGACTCCACCAACCTTGGTGCTCAAGCCAAACTGGCTATTAAAAGTGTGGTGCATAGCCAGTTTGGTTCTGAGTATTTCGAGGAACACACTTTCTCCAAGAAATCGAAAAACGCTCAAGAGGCTCACGAAGCCATTCGCCCCACACATTTGAATATCGAAACTGTTGGTACCACCGATGAACAACACAAACTCTACCGTCTCATCTGGCAGAGAACAGTAGCTAGTCAAATGAAAAATGCTGAAATTATGCGTAGCAAGGTTGTAGCCAACATACTTAGTGGTTCAACCACTAAGTATCCGGATTTCTGGCTCAATGGATCACGTATTCTCTATGATGGTTGGCTTAAGGTCGATCCAGCTTCCGCAGGTGAGGATATAATCTTGCCGAAACTGAAAGTCGGTAATCCCCTCAAGCTCTTGGACATCTACTCTGCCGAGAAACAAACTGAGCCTCCAGCTCGCTATTCTGAAGCTGGTCTCATCAAAGAACTCGAGAAGCGTGGCATTGGTCGTCCTTCTACCTACGCTTCTATTATCAAAACTCTAGATGATAGAGGTTATGTCGAGAAAATTTCTAAAGCTCTCCATCCCACTGATACAGGAGACGTTGTTTCGACCTTCCTCGAGACCAACTTCCTAGACTACATCAGTGATTCATTTACAGCTGAAATGGAAGACAAGCTCGACGAGATTGCTAGTGGTGATCGCACTTATGTGAAAACTTTGAGTGAATTCTACACTCCCTTTCTCAAGGATGTGAAATCTAAAGAGAAAATTGAGAAGATCACCAACCTAGGCAAGGCTCCTAATCATCTCAAGTGTCCAATCTGTAACTCCGAAATGATCATCAAGCTCGGTAAGAGTGGCAAATTTTATTCCTGTGAAAAATTCCCAGACTGTAACGGCGCTTGTACTCTCGAAGGTAAGGAATTACAAGGAGCGAAGGATACTGGTGAACTTTGTCCCAAGTGTCAGAAGGGAAATCTGGTCACACGTGAAGGTAAGTTTGGCATGTTCACAGCTTGTGCACGTTTCCCGAAATGCAAATTTGTAAAAAAGGATGAGGAACAGGATAAGGCCAACTCTACCGGCGTCCAATGTCCTACCTGTCGAAAGGGTTTCCTCTCTGAGCGTCGCGGTCATTTCGGAGTTTTCTACTCTTGTTCAAACTATCCGGATTGCAAATTCGCCATCAAGTCAAAGCCAACGGGTGAAATATGTAAAACATGTGGTGCCCTGATGATGCTCGGAACGAAAACTATTCCCGAAAGATGTAGTGACAAAAAGTGCCCCAATCATAATCCACACAAACTAGATAAGGTTAAATAGAAAAATTCGAAACTGAATACAAGGATTCATCCTCCTCTTCCTTAGGCTTATCTTCGGCCATAATTTTCTCCTCCTCAGTCAAGGATTGAGCTGTTTCAGCTACACCTTCTAAAGAAACTGAAGCTACCACCTTCTCCCCTACAGCCTCTCGATCAATCCTCTCAAGGAAAGTTCGAAGATCCTCTTTGTTGAAAAAATCTATCTTCACTGTACCTCCATTATCTCTCTTCTCTATCCTAACTCTCGTGCCAAGCTTTTCCTTAAACTGGCTCTCAAGCTCAATGAGCTCATAATCAATCAGTTTTCGAGCTTTCTCTACTGCAATATTTCTAGCAATCTCCTCTGCCTCACGAACATTGAGTTTCTTGAAAAGAATTTCTTTGAAAAGAGTTTCCATTTCCTGGGGACGATCAATAAGCATCATGAGAGGCCGAGTGTGACCCTCAGTAATCTTGTTTTCAGAAAGTGCTGTAAGCATAAACTCGGGAAGCATTAGAATACGCAAGGTATTAGAAACATATTCACGACTCTTCCCTACTTTCTTCCCTACCTCGGCATGAGTGAGATCGAACTCTTTGGTCAAGCGTTCAAAAGCTCGCGCTCGATCCACAGGTGAGAGATCTTCACGCTGAATATTCTCGATAATAGCGAGCTCAAGCTTCATGAGATCAGTATCTTCGGTAGTCCGAATGAGTACAGGCACTTGGGAGAGTCCAGCAAGCTTAGAAGCACGCAAGCGACGCTCACCAGCGATAAGTTCATATTCAACTGCTAGTCCCCCATCAGGTTTCTCGAACTCCTTCCTTGTCACTACTAGAGCCTGAAGCACTCCATATTGACGGATAGAATCCGAAAGACTTTTAAGCTGGACTTCAGCGAAATCTCGTCTTGGTTGATATGGATTCGGTTTGATCTTATCAACTTCAACCCAGAAAATAGCGTTGTTGTAGAACTGCGACATGCCTAGATTTTAACATGAGTTTGCGGTAACTTGTAGAGGTTAGGTTTGCCGGAGTGATGAAATTGGTATACATGCAGCACTCAAAATGCTGTGGCCGTAAGGTCGTGTGGGTTCAAATCCCACCTCCGGCACTAGAAAATATGAATCATTAGAATAAATAGAATTTTGAAAAAATTATGCAAATAACACAACAAACTTCTTTGCCCACCGAATCCTTAGTACAAATGAGATGGTATACCAAAACAATCCCTGAAATTCTTAATCTACTTCATTCACGTGAGCAGGGTCTGACAAGGGAGGAGGTTAAGGAACGCTTTCAGAAATATGGACTCAATAAACTTCCTGAAGGAAAGGTTGATAATTTGTTCCTTATTTTCCTACGTCAATTCCAGAATCCATTGATCTACATACTCTTTGTTGCGGCCGGTATTGTCCTCGTCATGGGATCAATTGTTGATGCCATAATCATTTTTACAGTACTTCTTTTTAATGCAACTTTGGGAACAATTCAAGAGGGTAAGGCCCAAAATACACTTCTTGCTTTAAAGAAATTTACTGAGACTAACGCTACGGTATTGCGCGACGGAAAGGAATTTATCATTCCAGACATTGAAATAATGCCTGGAGACATTATTGTCTTACAAGAAGGGGAGAGGGTGCCGGCTGACGCACGAATTATTTTTGCCAATACTCTGAAGATAGATGAGGCAAGTCTAACTGGAGAATCAGAACCAGTAATCAAAACTGATGCAGTATTACCGTTCAACAGCCTGTCTGCTGATGAAGTAAATCTAATAGTGTCAGACCAGAAGGATATGATCTTTAGGGGTACACATATTTTGAGCGGGAATGGTACTGCCGTTGTTGTGGCAACAGGTCTTGCGACAGAAATTGGAAAAATTGCTCAAAAAATTGTTGCTATTGATACCGAAATTCCGTTAAAAACTAATATTCGCTATCTCTCCAGAATCATTGTTATTACCGCAGTTATCATCAGTATTTCATTAATTATTCTTGGTATTTTTTCCGGTAAATCTCTCAAGGAGATGTTCACCACGGCAGTGGCACTCTCGGTCTCTATTATTCCGGA
>CAZGIA010000010.1:11329-13567 GCA_964526075.1 uncultured Candidatus Saccharibacteria bacterium | reverse complement strand
TCACCACCAACTGATGCGTTTGTGCGAACAGCTCTAATCTGGCCATAAATAACAGCGGGATTAGTACTCATACTAAAATTTATTCCAGTTGCTGTGCTTGCCGAAGAACTTAGATTGCTTAATGTCAAAGGAATAGATAGAGCAGCGGCAGAAGTACTTGTAAGGTGGAGAGTAGTTAAGGGCGCCGTCGTCCCGATGCCGACGTTGCCGGTGGGATCTATTCTGACCTTTTCCGCACCAGCAACAGAAAACCCAATCTGGTCTGCTGCCGCTCCGAACATACCGGTATTTGTATCGCCCCTGAAAGAATAATTCGGTGTTGCTGCTACTCCAGCAAATTTATTGAGGTACACCCCGCCAACGTCACCCTCCAAACCATTTGCACCAATGTTAAATATGTAATTTCCACCGACAGCAACTTTAATAGTGTCTGAGTCAGCTGTCAGTTGATAAAAACCAGTATTTAAATCTCCCGCGAATGTTAAAGATGGTGCAGCTGCGGTTCCAATTGCTAAAGCTAATTGACCACCAGTACCAATTTCTAATTTACTGCCCGGTCCCGTCGTCCCAATGCCGATGTTGCCGTTTCTTAAAATAGTTAACAACGAAGTTCCCCATCTTGTGAAATCAAAAGCTCTGGTGGTAAGGGTTGCGAAATCGCTATTGTCATTTTCACGAACATTAAACTGCATGTCCGCATCGGAATTAGTATCGTGTGTTGCGGCTGTTAGCCATAAACCTACGTTATTTGTAGCTGCCCGACCCATGATGGAGGGTTCGCCACTAGCCAATTCTCCGATTGATAAGGAACTTAAGGCAGGAGTAGAACCATCTATTGATGCCCCGGTGGTAACAATGTTTAGTTTACCCACTGGCCCCGTCGTCCCAATGCCGACGTTGCCGCTATTTGTTATCCTGACCCGTTCCAAGTTATTAGTGCCAAATACCATATCCACATTTCCAATATTGTATATTTCAGCAATGTTAACTCCCTCAAAAATAAGTTGACCTGGATAAGTCGTACCACTAATACCAGCATTATTACCTTTGACACGAAGACCAATATTTTCAGCTACTCCTGTGGTTCTTGATATTTCTAATCCAGCACCAGTGAGAACGTTATTAGCGGCGGTTGTATCGCCAGCTACTACATGAAGTTTTGTTAGAGGCCCCGTCGTCCCGATGCCGACGTTGCCGGTGGTTGCTTGAATCCTCATCACTTCTGCTCCATTTGTATTGAATTGAATTCCACGACCTCCTATACCAGCAATAACAAGATTGGGGGAGACATAGGAAATGGCACTAAGTTGAGTTGCTCCATCAGCTATTCTAAAAGTATCCGCGCTAGTGATTCTTATATCTCCCGATACATCAAGTTTATACCCCGGTCCCGTGGTCCCGATGCCGACGTTCCTTGCTGAATCAACCACTAAGGCATTGCCACCGACAGTAAGGAGTGAAGAGAAAAGATTAGTAGAAGAAGCAGTAGTAGAAAAGAAAGAAGTAGTAGTAGCAGAAGTACCGGTAGCATTTACGAAAGTGAAATTCTGGAGAGTTGAAGAAGCGTTGAGGAGAAGATTGGCAAAGGTGCCTAAACCAGTGGAGGTCAGATTTCCGCCATTGCCGGTGGTAAAGAAAAGGTTAGTCGAGCTTGCGGTAGTGGCGAAAAAATTAGTCGAGGTTGCAGAAGTACCGGTAGCATTTACGAAGGTGAAGTTCTGGAGAGTGGTTGAGGCCGTAGCCAAAATGTTGGCGAAGGTGCCAAAGTTCACTGAGGCATTGGTGAAGGTGCCGGTAGTAGAAAAGAAATCTGTAGTAGTAGCAGAGGTGCCGGTAGCAAGTGTCCAACTCAGATTAATGAAGCTCCCTGTGGGCCCAGAGATACTAGCACCAGTAATCGTTGGATTAATAAGTGTGCCATTCTCAGCAAGTCTTCGTAGTGCAGAAGAAGAAGCATCCATGTCTGAGGTTGATTGTCTTGTCACAGCTGGCCGTGTATCTGCAAACAGGATCTCACCGCGCAAAACATTGGGGTTGTAAGTATAGTTATAAACATTAGTAATCTGTCCCGAATTTGCCTGTGACGATGCAGTAGATCTCGTCGAAGGAGGGAGAGCCACTGGATAAACTGCAGAAGAGAGTTGGGTACGAATATAGGATTCTAATTCGGACTTAAGATCTGCATTGTTGCCAAAAGTTGAATCATCAGAAACCTCACTACTAAAATAAAATGACTTC
>CAZGIA010000010.1:10073-11229 GCA_964526075.1 uncultured Candidatus Saccharibacteria bacterium | reverse complement strand
ATTGTTGCCAAAAGTTGAATCATCAGAAACCTCACTACTAAAATAAAATGACTTCCAATCTCGAGAAGCAATACTTCTCAAATCATCAAAACTCTTTGAGAAAAATTCCTTAACTTCATTTATTCCAAAGGAAGAAAAGAGGGACGCCACTTGCGAATATCCATTTTCTAGAATGAGAGTGGCCAGAAATTCTTTTCCCTCCTGTTGAGTAAACTTAACTCCACTCTCAATATTTCTAAATACTTGCGGACTAGTCCTCTCCAGAGTGGCAAGACCAGCACCCATTGATACAATCAAACAAAGAGTGAGAACTATTTTTTGTCCCAGAAGAGCATAAGAGAGAATTGGTGGTTCCACCAACACCTTTTTCGCCAACTCGGGTAGGCGAGATCCTCCCTCATTCTCATATGTAAAGAAAGGATTTTTATAGGATCTCGGCAATCTACCTTCTGAGATCGAGGATGGCAAGAGAATAGGCAAACTCTCCACCACCTGCAAATTATCTACCTTAATTTTCTTTTCTGCGTGCAAACTCTCCTTGTATTCAATAAGAGATTGTGAATTTACAAACCAACTACGCCCAACAAACTCTCCAATAACTTTTTTAGAACGACAGAGCTGTCCAATGTAGTCGCTTGTATATCCAAATTTTTTAGCAGCTCGGACAGCCGAGATATATTTGCTATTACCTGAAAAAATATCTGATTCCATCAACATAAATTATAAATCTCGGCTGTGGAAAAACCTATGGATAACCTGTGAAGAACTGGGGATAGGAAATAGATAAATATCTAATTTCTAATTGCTCTAATTATTCTAAATAAACTCCAAGTACTAAATCCCAATTTTTAGGTCAATTAGGTTAATTAGAACAATTAGAATAATTTTCTTCTTATCCACACTAAGGCTTGATAAGAAATACTAGAGATTATAAACTTAGATAGTAGTGATTATTAATGTTTATATAAGCTAAGACTATGAAAGAAATATATTTCTCTATAAAGGAGGCTGCAGAGATCCTAGGAGTCTCTCCCCTCACTCTCAGAAACTGGGACAAATCAGATAAATTTAAGGCCCAGAGACACCCCATGAACAATTATCGTGTTTACAAGCTTTCAGCATTAGAACACGTAATTGAGGATATTGAAGGGGGTAC
>CAZGIA010000010.1:0-9973 GCA_964526075.1 uncultured Candidatus Saccharibacteria bacterium | reverse complement strand
CCAGATTTCTTCATCGCTTGTCCAACTAGAAATTGTATCGGTGCATCCTTATCCTCAGTTTTCAAAATTTCTAAAACCAGTTTTTGCAATTCTTCTCTATCGCTAATTTGCATCAAATTATTTTCTCTTGCGAATTTTACAATATCTATTTCAGTTTCTGGCATTAGTTTAAATACTTCCTTTGCTCCTCTAGAAGAGATTACCCCCTCATCCAACATTTGAACTACTGAGAGAATACTGGAAGCTGGAATAGCTCTTTTAATTTCATTAATTATATAGTTTGACCCAGCTCGGATTAAATTCGGATCCACAGTGAGTGCCAGGAAGGAGACAAATTCCTTTTCCTTATCTGCTTGAGTTACATAAATTTCTGCATCCTCAGTCGTGATACCAAGCTTCAGATACCTCTCTCTCTTCTGCCATGGTAGCTCAGGTATCGTTAATCGCAGTGTCTCTGAGGAGAATTCAGGTATCTCATTTATAAAAAGTTTTGGCAGATCAGGTTCTGGAAAGTAGCGATAATCATGGGACTCTTCTTTCAATCTTTGTGAGAAGGTCTCTCCCCTCTCTTCATCCCAACCTCGAGTTTCTTGTACCACTTTCTCACCTTTCTCCAACAAAGCCACCTGTCTTTCATATTCATATTTAATAGCTCGTTCAACTGATCGGAAGGAGTTTAGATTCTTGACCTCAACCTTGGTGCCTAAAGGTCCGACCTTGGAATCCGAATTCTTAAGGTCGGACCTTGATACCGAGATATTCGCTTCCACTCGCATCTCACCCTTCTCCATATTGGCCTCAGCAATACCCAGACAATTCAATGTAAGTTGAAGCTCCTTGGCAAATTTCCCTGCAGTCTCAGCATCATGAATCACAGGCTCAGTAACCAACTCCATGAGTGGCACCCCAGCACGGTTGAAGTTGAGCAAGGACTCTCCTTGCTCACCATGAATACTCTTAGCAGTATCCTCTTCAAGATGAATTCTAGTAATCTTCACCCCAGAGAGCTCTCCCCCGCTCACTAAGGGATGCTTGTATTGGGATATTTGATAACCCTTGGGAATATCAGGATAAAAATAATTCTTCCTATCAAACTCTGTATAGTCAGCAAGTTTTCCCCCCACGGCTACTCCTAGCCGTAAAACACTTCTAATAGCTTCCTTGTTGATAGTAGGTAGAGTCCCTGGATGACCCATGCAGACAGGACAAATATTGACGTTGGGACGTAGTTCATCTGGATCATTTTTAGAATTACAAAACATTTTACTCCGAGTGTTGAGTTCAGCGTGGATTTCGAGGCCAACTGTGAGGCGGTAATTCTTAATTTTCGAATTTTCAATTTTCATTAAATTTTCAATGCTTTAATGTTTAGAGATTGAGAATTGCAGATTGTAAACTTTTTATCAGTTCGTCATCTATAGCAGAAATTGGAAGAACGGTGGGAGTAACAGAGAGAAGAGCCTCAATCTTGGCCTCCCTTTCCTCCTTCGTCAGTAAATCTACTTTGGTCAGAAGCACTACTTCAGGTTTCTTGGTGATCTCCCCGCCCGAATGACCAGAGTCATCCAGTCGGGCGGGTTTATTATAAAGCTCAAGTTCCTTTCTCACAATCTTGTATGTGGCTACCACATCCTCACTTTCTCCAGAGACGCAGTGTAGAAGCGCCTTAGTCCGCTCAATATGACGAAGAAACTTATGCCCCAAACCTCTGCCCTCTGAAGCCCCTTCAATAAGCCCCGGAATATCCGCAAGTATAAGCCCATAAAAGCTTCCTAAACTTGGCTCAAGGGTGGTAAAGGGAAAATTCCCTACCTTACTCTTAGCAGAAGTAAGAGCATTTAGAAGACTGGACTTACCTGCATTTGGTAGCCCTATTAGTCCAAGATCGACGATCAGAAGTAACTCAATCTGGAAATCTGCTTCATCACCTACTAAGCCATCGGTAGATTGCCTTGGACTGATATTGGTTGAACTCTTGAAATGCTCATTCCCCAGACCACCGCGACCACCCTTAAGAAGTAGCACCTTCTCACCATCATTCATAAGCTCTATGACATGACCACTTGAGAGATTGGTGAGACGTGAACCGACAGGAAGCTTGACCTCTAGATCATAACCCTCAGCTCCTTGCTTAAGATCTTTCATACCAGAGATGCCATCACCAGCTTCGAAAAGCTTAGTATTCTTGTATGCAGAAAGGATTCCAATATCACGGACGGCCACAGCATAAACATCGCCACCCTTACCTCCATTGCCACCGGAGGGCCCACCATGATCCTTACCCTTCTCCTGAAGCCAGCGTACAACCCCATGACCGCCCCTCCCAGCCTTAAAATGTAGTGTTAATTCATCGATAAACATACTCCCACTCTACCATATCCCTCCTCCCATTATAATTTTCCTATAGATTTGTTATAATGGGATTGAATTATCATTAATTATATGGGCACCCTTGAAGAAATTAATAAAAAGTTAATCAGACGTACCAAGGTTCAGGAAGCAATCCTTACAACCCTTTCAACTGCTGGAGTATTGACTGTGGCCCTCCTAGCACCTAATGCCTTAAAAGCTTTACACAATCTTGGAATCCTTCCCCACTTACGCAGAAGAGATGTTGTGCTTTCTGCCATTGGTCGTTTGAGAAAAGAGGGTTTATTAGTATTTAAAAATGGACATTATTCTCTTACCGAGCTCGGACAAAAAACTCTCAGTCGATGGCATTTATCTAATTATCAAATAAAGAAACCTAAAAGGTGGGATAGAAAATGGCGAATCATAATTTTCGATATTCCAGAAACTAAAAGAAAGGTGCGAGCCGAGGTTAGACAAATTTTGACTAAAATGGGGCTCTATCGTTTGCAGGATAGTGTCTGGGTTTTTCCATACGATTGTGAGGATGTGATTGGTCTCTTGAAAATTGATTTTAGAATCAATCAAGATTTACTCTATGTTATCGCCGACCAAATCGAAAATGATAAGTATCTGCGCCAAGAATTTAACCTCTCCTAACCCCATTATAAAAAACCTATAGGAAAATTATAATGGGGAATTCTTTTTACTCAGTGAAATTAAGCATTCAAAGCAGATTCTACCAATTTGAGTACAGCTTCCTTACTATTGGCAATACACATGAATCCATTCCGATGACAAAACTTAGCTCCAACCACTCCACTTACCTTTTCGAATTCTTCATCTTGCTTGGCTCTCCAAACTTCGGGGAGTGGCTTCCTAAGTTCAAACGAACCCGAAGCTTTCCTCATAGCTACAATCTGCCAATTGTGATGATCCTGCCTATAGAGAACAGCATAAAGTGGTTCGGGCAAAGCACTCAAAACATTGGTGACCAGCTGACGACCTAGATCATATTTCTCTTTGATCAAAACTACTCTCTTGTCAGAGGAAGCTAGATACTCTTCTTGCACAATCTTTTCTCCTTCTACAATATCTCCTTGCATCTTTATCATGCGTTCTAGGAAACTCTTGGTCCAAAGTACACATTTATCGAAGGATTCATCCCAATCTCCCTTTTCCTTCCAAGTTAGACGGTATTGATCGAGAACGCCATGGATTAAGTATGGATAAACTCCAGGGAAAAAGGATTGATACAGATCTACTCCATTGTCAGCCGCATCGATAGTTTGTACCAGACTCTCATCTATTCGCTTCATCACCAAGCTTGATCCACAAATTTCTTCACCGAACTTTTTCCACAAGATTCCAAAAGATGAATACGGGATGCCATTCTCTCTCTTGCCTGCTCCATCCTTCTGATGATGGTCAAAACGATTAGTTTCTGAATCATAGACTCCCCCTACATCTACCACTATATCCGCATCTCTAATAATTTCTACATCTCTGGTACGCAAAACCTGGGCCTCTGGATACAAGATCAGAAGAGCCGATATGGAAAAAACATCATCAGCATGGAAGGAAGCATTATGCGTGACGATTTTCATATATTTTATTGGCCCAGTATAAAAGCAAGATTGTTACCACAATAGTAAGAGACATAGTGGGAAGAGTGATGTAGCCAAAAGCGTAAACATAAAGCTTGGAACAACTAGCAGTCACATCACATGGAATAAGGGGGGAACCTCCCCATTGTACATACGAGTGATAAACCGAGAGCACTAGCCCAATAAGAGCAAGAGGAAATACATATTTGAATACTCCTCTATCCTTATTTATCATAGCTACGATAAACAAAGGTAGGATAGGATAAAGGGCGATTCTCTGCCACCAACAAAGATAACAAGGAGTAAAGCCCACCGCATTGGAATAGAAAAGACTGCCAGAAATTGCTACTACAGCGGTCAATAAACCAAGAAACAAAGCATACCTACCCACAAAGAGAGCAAAACTATTTTTCATCAGTAGTGATAAAAGAAGAATCAGCAGTCCAATATGAGAAGCTACAACCAAGAAAGGTAGGATAGTTTGTATGGTAGCAATCATTTTAATTTGTGATTTGTGGTAAGGGGCAATTGGTCAACTCACTTAAGCGGCAGAAGGATAAGAAGCCAAAGTACTTTTTGATTCATATTAGTTAGTATAGATTAAACTGACAATTTGGGACAGACTTTCTACTCCTATTCCTACGATCAGAATAGTTATCATCATTCTGATGATGAGACCCACTGCTGTCAAGATAAAATAAGGTATAAATGGCATCCGCAGTACACCAGCAACAATAGTCAATGGGAAGGAAGGGAACATAGGTAGAGTACGCAAAATAAGAAAAATTACCTCATCATACCAACGACCTTGGAAGTAACTATTCACTCTCTCTACATCCTCCCACTTGAAGCGTAAATAACGATGAAATTTGTTGACAGTAGGTTTGCCACCATAATATGAAAGAAAGTAGAGTGGAATTACTCCAAGCGTACCTCCAATTCCTACAGGTACGGCTACGAAAACTAGAAGCTTCGCCAATATAGGAAGTGAAAGAGAATCATGAAGAAAGAAAAGTTGCCCAGCAAGCATCACCACATAAGGGAAAACAGCAATTAATTCATTAAAAAATGAAATCAGAGCTAGCGGTATGGCATAAGTAGCTCGTGGGTCAAGTACCACATCCTGAACTAATTTTACAAAATCAAAAGAAAACTCCATTAAATTAAACTTTATTTAATTGCGGTTAAGCGTTGATGTTCTTCAGTATTTAGAAGTCCACATTTCTTAAACTTCTTGCCACTGCGGCAAGGACAAGGATCATTTCGGCCGATATTTCGGACAAGGTCGGACCTTGCTTCAGACAAGGTCCGACCTTGTCCACTAAGAGATTTGGCCTCAGCTTCAATAGGAGCTTCCTTGACGTTCATAAGTGCTTCAATGTTTAGCATGACAATAAACTCAGCAATCTGTTTACTAGTAGAGATTTCCATTTCGCGGAAAAAGCGAAGACCATCCTTCTTATACTCTACCAAAGGATCCCTCTGACCATAGGCACGTAGATTCACACTACCCCGCAAGTATTCCATCATCTCCAGATGATCTACCCAAAAGAGATCTATAGTTTGAAGACTTATTCTTCTTAATGCTTCAAATACTCTTCCATCCTTCATTTCAGGTAAGGCTAACTTGGCCTTAAACTTCTCTGCCATCTCTGGCTCAAGTGTTGAAACTATCTCATTGAGAAAAGTTTGAATCTCTGCTTCTAGCCCCATGAGAATAGTCCGTCGTTTTTGATAAATAATTCTACGTTGAAAATTAAGAACATCATCAAACTCAAGTACATGCTTTCTCGCATCGAAGTTGAAGCCCTCAATCTTCTCCTGAGCCTTCTCAAGTGAGTTGGTAATAATCTTGTTTTCGATCGGTTCATCTTCCGGTATGTTAAAACGTCCCATCATCTTCTTGATAGTATCGACGGCAAAAATTCTCATCAATGAGTCTTCAAGAGAAACCATAAACTGAGTGGCTCCAGGATCTCCCTGTCTGCCTGAACGTCCGCGTAATTGGTTGTCTATACGACGTGCATCGTGGCGCTCAGTACCCATTACAAAGAGACCCCCAAGCGATTTAACCTTCTCATAATCTTCCATTGTGGAAGGATTCCCTCCAAGCTTAATATCCACACCTCGACCAGCCATGTTGGTAGCAATAGTGACTGCTCCAATCTTGCCTGCTTGAGCAATAATCTCACCTTCCCTTTCGTGATTTTTGGCATTCAAGACTTCATGCATCACTCCAGCATTCTTTAAATAATCGGAGATGAGCTCATTGTTCTCGATTGAAACAGTGCCGATAAGTACTGGTTGACCCTTCTCCTTGAGTTCCTGAATCTTCTTAACCAAGGCCTTGTACTTACCAACAGTAGTTTGGAAAATCAAATCACCATGATCCACTCTTGAAATTGGGCGATGAGTTGGAATCTGATAAGTTTCAAGTCCATAAACCTTATAAAACTCTTCTTTAGAAGTAAGTGCCGTACCAGTCATACCGGAAAGCCTGTCATACATTCGGAAATAATTCTGATAAGTGATAGAGGCGAAGGTGCGACTTTCTTCCTTAATCCTGACACCCTCCTTGGCCTCAATCGCTTGATGCAAACCTTCAGACCAACGTCTTCCAGGTTGGAGACGTCCGGTAAAAGCGTCTACGATTACCACCTCATCATCCTTGACCACATATTCTTTATCCTTCTGATAGAGAGCCTTAGCCTTCACCGCAGTTTCAAGATGATGAACATAACGAATACCACCTTCGGTATAAATGTTTTCAATACCCAAATGTTTTTCTGTTTTATTGATACCAGAATCAGTGAGGGAAATAGCACGCAACTTTTCGTCAATGGTGAAATCAGTCTCAACTTCAAGTTCATGAGCAATTTTAGCGAAACGTTGATAAAGTTCGCCAGCATCCCCAGTATTACCGGAAATGATAAGTGGTGTTCTCGCCTCATCGATGAGAATTGAGTCCACTTCATCCACAATCGCATAATGATAATCACGTTGTGAAAGTTGTTCCTTGTTGTACAAAAGATTGTCCCGCAAATAATCGAAACCAAATTCGTTGTTGGTACCATAGGTAATATCAGCACGATAAGCTTCTTGTTTATTGGTTGGTCTCATGAACTCATAAACAACATGAAAGGAACCTTTTTCATCACGTTCAGCATCCTTGTCACTACTGGTATGAGAAGCATCATAAATAAATGATTCTGCATGATTAAGTACCCCCACGGAAAGTCCAAGATAATCATAAATCTGACCCATCCACACACCATCTCTTCTAGAGAGATAATCATTCACAGTCACGACATGCACACCCTTACCTTCAAGAGCTTTCAGATATGCTGGAAGAACAGCAACCTGAGTTTTACCTTCTCCAGTTCGCATTTCTGCAATACCACCATAGTAGAGGGCGATTCCACCCAAGAGTTGCACATCATAATGTCTTTGCCCCAAAGTACGTTTGGTTGCTTCCCGCACAAGAGCAAAAGCTTCGGGTAAGAGATCATCTGTTTTTTCTCCCCCAATCAAACGTTCTTGAAATTCCTGTGTCTTAGCCTTCACTCCTTCTGGAGACAGCTTCTCAAATTCAGACTCCAAAACATTAATCCGTTCCACGAGCGGTAACCAAGACTTGAGTTGTTTCTCCTCGTGGGAGCCAAAAAGACTACCAAATATAGCCATATTAATAGCTATTTTAGCACACTTCAACTCACTTTTGAAGCTCACTTAATGTAAATACTCCAAATGAAAAATACTCCTTGCGGAGTATTTTTCATTTGCAAACAGAGAGACTAAGCTCGCTTTTTCTTAGAAGATGACTTTCTCTTCTTAGCTGGCTTTCTCTTTGCTGCTTTCTTTTTCTTTGCCATTGTATTGTTCCCGGCGCGCCAGGAAATTATTTAGTAAGTTTCCCGCAAAAAAATATTTTCAAAATATTTTTTTGCGCTTAGTATAATTATCGTATGCAGAGCTCATGCACACAATAGAAGAAAAATTTTATATGTGGATAACTTTCTTAACGAAAATTATTAATTAGCATTTTCAATCTCTTTGAGATACTGATCATAGAGAGAAATATTGGCGGGATCAAGTCTCTTGCGTTCGTTCAAAATCATTCTTACTTTATCAATTCTTTGATTGAGATAGTAAGCGGTAAGAATACGATCATCGAAAGCCATATCTCTTTCTCCCACTTTCTCAACCATCTCTCTCTCAAGGACTCGTTCTCTGGCATAAATAGTACCAATGAGATAAATAATCTTTGACTCCCCTGACTCTGGAGCTAGCTCATAAGCCGTTTTGAAAGCCTCAAAAGCTTTAACATTTTCCTTCTTGTGTATATAAGCTGCCCCAATTTCAAAATAAATTTGCTGTTTATTCGGCATAAGCTCTCTAGCTCTCTCAAGATGAATCAAAGCCTCATCAACACCACCAACTGAAGAAAGGAGGGTACCAGCCAGTAGGTGGTAACGCGCATCGTCTGAAAATATTTTATCCTGATCCAGAATAACTTGTTTTAAAAAGGAGTAAAATGCATTCTTCTCTTCAATCGGAAGATCGCTACTGAGTAAAGAGAAGGACTTAGAAGACATTTGCTCAACTACTTCTGCCTGACCTAGACGGGCACTTCCATAAGCCTTCTCAAAGGATTCAATAGCTCTAGCACCTGATCCAGGAGTTTGGAGAGCTTTGAGAGAATCAATGAGAGCAAGATTTCCACGCATGGGTTGCCAGTTTACAAAATAGAGAGTGGAGAGTAGAAGAATAGCCACTACAGGTAGAGCAATAGTTTTCCAACTTGAAAGTGAAAGAGTAGTTTGCCACAAAGGCTCTCCAATAAAACGAGAATGCAAGTAAGCCAACAATGAAAAGAAAAGTACATAACTCGTAAGATGATCAAAAACGAAAAAACTATGGAAAAAATACGCCAAGATGAGAGCCGTAAATACCGATTTCTCAAGAGTGGTGAATTGGGCCTTCTTCCAAATCAAAAAGAGAGAAGTGATATAAAGAGAGAGATAAGCCAAGATTCCAAGTAGCCCACCTGCCACCATCCAATCCAAGAATATATTGTGAGCACGATCAAACCATGGCTCAAGCGCGTACATCTCTGGATGATAATATTTCTGGAAGACGTAACTAAAATTTTCTTGACCCCAACCCAAAATTGGTCTTTCTTTGAAACCTTCCCAAGCCATCGGCCAGACGAAATAGCGACCTTGAGTCTTGATTTCTGACAAATTGAGGGTAGCAAAACGGTTAAGCACCAAACTTTCCCGTACAAACTCAGTTTGACGTAGAGTAAAGAAACCTCCAACAACTACTACTAAGCCTACTACCAGAATCAAACTAACCCTCCTCAAAGTCGGCTGTTCTCTATTTCTCATATTAAGAAGCGCGAGGATCAAGAGACCTCCCAGGAGACCGAGTATCGCTCCGCGAGTAGCAGTGAAGTACAGAATGGTCATTTGTAAAACAATCAACGAACCATAAAGCCAGCGTTTCGAAATATTTGTCCACTCTCTCATCATCATGAGAAGAGCGATGAAAATATGGAAGAGCATGTACACCGCCAAGTAAATGGCATTGCCGAAAGTACCATCCACACGCACTCCACCCTGTTGAATAGTAATAACTCCTCCAAGTTGGAAGAGACAGTAAACTATCATTAAAAGTGAAGCGAGAAGAGTGGTATTCCACCACCTCTTCCAATCATATTCACGGAAAAATGAACCCACCACCAGGAAAAAGGCGCCAAGATGTAGGAGAGAAATGAAGCCTTCCATACGTTCGAAATTACTCCAGAAGCTTTTGACCGGAGCCACACCAAAAAAGTTTGAAAGCCCGATCAATAGGATGAAGACAGCAACAGCATAAAGAACTGGAGACTTCTTGGGACGAACTTCCGGACTAATGAGAGCCAAGAGTACCCAAGCTCCAAAAATTACTTCCACTATCACCCTCCAAGCGAAAGCCTTGGTGGTGATAAACGGGAAAAAAAACGAACTCCAAAC
>CAZGIA010000009.1:0-14792 GCA_964526075.1 uncultured Candidatus Saccharibacteria bacterium | reverse complement strand
CCGTGTCAACGTGGCAGGTTGACACGTATGGTACAGATGAGAAAATTAATGCATGGTCGGTGATATAGCTCATATTTGTAATAGAGGAGTTGATAGGAGAAAGATTTTTAACAGTGAGGCTGATTATCGTCGTTTTAGAGATAATCTTTTTCTTTTAAATAATTCAGAGGGCAAATTGAGAACTAGACAGAAAAATATTTTCAATAACTTAGATTTACCCATGAGAGATAAGTTGGTGGAAGTGTTTAAATGGTCACTAATGCCGAATCATTTCCACTTACTTCTTTATGAGGTTAAGGATGGTGGTATTCTGGAATTTACCAAGCGAATGGGGAATGCCTATACAAAATATTTTAACTTGAAGAATAGTAGGAGTGGATACCTTTTCCAAAATAGTTCTAAAATTATTCCTGTTCTAAATGAACAACATTTTCCATACATCCCTATTTATATAGATTTGAACGCAACTGATCTCATTTCTGGTACTACAGAGAAGAAATTAGCTTTTTCAAAGTCGTACCATTGGTCTAGTTTGAAGAATTATTGTAGTGAAGAATACGATGATGAAATTATTAATAAAGATCTTTTTATTGAAATTTTTAAAATCAAGCCGACACGTTACGAGAAAGATCTTAAGTGGTTTATAGATGATAGAGAGAAATTAGAGGTAGAGCTTAGCCGTGTCAACCTGCCACGTTGACACGTTGACACGGTATTTAAATATTCTACTATTTTCTAAATAAACTGAAAATCCAAAGTCTTTCTTTCAGGATCAGCATTTACGAGTTTTACACGCACTTTGTCCCCAAGAGAATATCTTTTGCCCGTATTTTTGCCCACTATAGCGTAGAGTTTCTCGTTGAGTTCATAGAAATCGTCGGTCATATCGCGGAGTTTGACCATACCATCTGCTTTGGTGTTCACTTCTTCTACATAAACACCCCATTCGGAAACTCCTGAGACCATGGCGTCGAATTCTTGACCCACTCGCTCAGACATGTATTCGACTTGTTTGTACTTGATTGAAGCGCGTTCAGCTTCTGATGCTTCTATTTCTCGTTCACTAGAGTCATCGCAGAGCTTTTGGTATTTCATAATTTCATCTTGTTCAATTTGACCCTTGTCGATAAAACGCTGTATAAGTCGATGCACCACAAGATCTGGATAGCGACGAATGGGAGAAGTGAAGTGAGTATAATATTCAAAGGCTAATCCGAAGTGACCAATATTTGTGGTTGAGTAAACCGCCTTTTGCATAGCTCTAATAGCTGCAGTTTTTACGAGCATTTCAGCTGGAGAATCTGTGACGGATTTGAGCATCTTGGAAATGTCTTCAGCTGTGGTCTTGCCTTCTTTGTTCTTCAATTCAAAGCCAAGAGCTTTCACAAAGGTAGCTAGATTGCTTATTTTTTCTCTGTCTGGAGCGTCGTGGATACGATAGACGAAAGCCCCTCGACTTCGCTCGGAGTGAACAGCCATAGCTTTACTCATATAAGTGGCTATTTCACGATTGGCGAGAAGCATGAAGTCCTCAACCAGTTTGTGAGTATCCTTGCGCTCCTTTTTGAAAACTTTTATAGGCTTACCATTTTCATCCAGTTCGAATTTAATTTCCTCAGAGTCAAAGTCAATGGCACCCTTTTTAAACTTTTCCTTACGTAATTCCTTGGCAATTTCGTCTAAGGTTTTTAGTTCTTTATAGAAAATACCTTCACCCTTGTCTAGAATTTCCTGTGCTTCCTCGTAGCTGAAACGTTTATCGGATTCGATAAGTGTCTTACCAAACCAACGTTCCTTCACTCTACCCTTCTTGTCTATTATAAAAACGGCTGAGAAAGCGTATTTGGGTTCGTTGGGATTAAGAGAACAAAGGTCGTTTGAAAGGACCTCAGGAAGCATAGGAATAGTACGATCGACAAGATAGATTGAGGTCCCTCGTTTCCTAGCCTCTTTATCGAGAGCTGTTTTCTCTACGACGAAGTGTGAGACATCGGCAATGTGGATACCTATTTCGTAATCTTCATCATTTAATTTTTTGAGTGAGATAGCATCATCGAAATCCTTGGCATCCACTGGATCAATAGTGAAGGTGGTGGTAGAGCTGAAATTTCGGCGATTGTGAAGATGATCCTCACTTTCAAATTTCTTTTTCCAAGCTTCTGCTTCTTCTTCCACATCAGTAGGGAAGTCAATTTCGAAACCGGATTCATAAACGATGCCGAGCATTTCTGTATTGTGCTCACCTGCCCTACCAATGATGCGGATGATTTTTCCCTTAGGACTTTTGGCAGGATTTACCCACTCGATAATTCTGGCTTGAGCCTTATCACCATTTTTCCCATTCATCACTCGACTAGCTTCTATAAAAATATCTCGATACATGCGTTTGTCGTCTGGAATGAGGAAATAGTTTTGCCCGTCTTTCTCAAGTGTTCCTACGAATTCTGTTTTGTGTCGTTCGAGGATTTCGACAACCTTGGCTTGTCTTCTGTCATACTGAGATTTACTTCCTAGATCTTCGATACGAACAGTATCTCGATTTAATGCAGTGGCAATATTTTCAGGTTGGATTTCATAGTCATCATCAGAGTCCGGTACAGCAAAATAGCCGACCCCCTTGCCGGTGACTCTGATGACTCCTATAAATGGATTGATGTTATCTTGGATCATTAATACTTATTATAAACAATTGTGCCGAGGAGAGGACTCGAACCTCCACACCTTACGGTACCAGTTCCTAAAACTGGCGCGGCTACCATTACGCCACCTCGGCAATTAGCGGTCTACACTTGTGGTCACGGATAATTTCTTGGTAGAAATTTCCGCGACTCCGCCTCGCAGCCAAGCTGCTCCGACTTGCACAAGTGCCCCGCACTTGTGCATCCACCAGGGATCGAACCTGGGACCTTATCCTTAAGAGGGATCTGCTCTACCAGCTGAGCTATGGATGCTTAACTACAATAGTATTCCAAAAAAGCAAGGATTAATCAATTATGGTAAAATATATTTTATTGGCCTAGTGGCGAAGGGGTAACGCAACTGTCTGCAAAACAGTCATACGTCGGTTCGAGTCCGACCTAGGCCTCCAAAAAACCATAGGATGGTTTTTTGGCAGAATCATTGGGTTAGGTTTTTTGGCAGAATCATACAAAATTGGCATTACATGCTAATTTTGCCCGGGTGGCGGAATTGGTATACGCGCACGACTTAAAATCGTGTCCCGTAAGGGATGTGGGATCGTTGCCCACCCCGGGCACAAGAAATAGCTTGATGTTATTTGGCAAGCTCATCATTTTTTATTGATGTTTGAGAAGATTCTTAAACTGTCTTAAGCTATACCTAATGTGGGTATGGTTTAGTGGCAGAATGCGTCCTTCCCAAGGATGAGACCCGAGTTCGATTCTCGGTACCCGCACTATGAATAGAGATAGAATTATTTTCTTAGGTTTAGCTCTTCTAATTTTAATTATTTATGGGCAATCACTCTGGGGAGATTTCGTTTTTGATGATCGAGGCATACTCGATTACCGAAGTATTCTTTCAAACTTAAGCAGTCTTAAGGTTGCAGTGCTACAACCGTATTGGGAAGTGAATGCTGGACTTTACCGTCCAGTTACACTACTTTCCTACGCACTCAATATCATATTTTTAGGCGGGAGTGCTTTCAGTTTCCATCTGATAAATCTGGTTCTTTATTTTGGTATTTGCTCAGCTATTTATATTTTCCTAAAAAAGCTTTTCAACAATAAGAAGCTGGCACTCTTCTCAGTTTTGATCTTTCTAGTGATGCCTATTCATACAGAAGTGGTGGCCAATATTACTGGGCGTTCCGAACTTTTGGCCCTTTTCTTCTCTCTTTTGGTTTTAATCGAATTTACCAAGGAGCATGTTAATTTCTGGTTGACAGGTTTGTATATGTTCTTGGCGATTGGATCCAAGGAGACAGCCATCGCTGTCTTGCCACTTATCTTGTTGGTAATAATTATAAAGGAAAGTAGAATTCACGACTTAGCTGTTGGACAGCTAAGTCAGTATTTCAGATCTTTTTCGGCTTCTGTAATAGGAGTTTGTTTGTATTTCTCCGCACGCTTCTTTGTCCTTGGTCCTGATCACTTCCTTGGGGTAGAGACGAGTCTGATTGAGAATCCACTGCTCTTTGCCAGTACCTCGGACCGTATTGCGACGGCGTTCTCGATTCTGTGGATGTATGTGCAGAAGACTTTCTGGCCCTTCGGACTTTGTTCGGATTATTCTTACAACCAGATACCAGTCTTGCATGGGTTTATGCATCTAGAAGTGCTTTTGGGAGGCTTGGTGTTTGTGGGCTCTGGAGTAGCTACGCTTTATTTTTGGAAGAGACAGCCTGTTGTTGCTCTAGCTTCTGGCTTCACCTTCTTTGGCTCCATATTCATCTCCAACCTCTTCTTCCCGATAGGTACTATTGCTGGAGAACGCCTCTTCTTCTTCGCTTCTCTTGGGGTAGCACTGCTCTTTGCCTTGGCTCTAGTTAAGATCAAGCAGAGAGCGGTACTCGTAGTGCTCTTGGCTGTCTACGCCATCCTCTCCTTCAACCGCCAAGGAGTGTGGATGAGTGAGGAGAAGTTGTTCTTGAGTGCCGGAGAATGTGCACCAGAGAGTGTGCTCTCACTTTCCAACTTGGGAACGGTTCACTACTTCCGTGGTGAATACCAGCAGGCAGAGGAAGTGCTCAAACGCTCTTACGAAATTAAACCGATCTATTCCAAAGGTCTCAATAATCTTGGTCTTGTATATTGGAAGCAGGGGAATGATCAAGAAGCTATGCGTCTCTATCATGAATCTTTGACACAAGAGTTTCTCTACCCTGGAGCGATCGAGAATCTAGCGCTGTTGTATGCCAAGAAAGGTGATAAAGAAAATGCCCTTCGCTGGCTTAGGATAAAGTATCCAAATGTTGACGATTCCGTTCTCCGTAGTCTATTTTGAAAACAAGGTGTGGGACGATGCCGATGCGGGAGTGTTCGCGCACGTAGTGTTTAAATTCTGACGCTTTTCTTTCTAAAAATTTGAGTACGGTGTCTTCTTGATCCTCGGGGAGCGTGGTGAAATAGATCTTACCTTCTTTACCGGCTGGATAGAGTTCTACGCGGGTAACGGTAATGAGAGAAGTTTTGCCACCATTGTCTCTAATGAATTCTGCTGCAAGGCGGTGAATGACTTCGTTAGTTCTCTCTCGTTTGATGTCTTTCATAATCTACTTTGTAACCAGAGTTGTAGCTTCCAAAACATCGCCAGGAACAACTTCAAGTTTGGATTCAATCATAATGCCAAATTCAGAACCTTCAAGTACTTCTTGTGTCACGACCTTAGCTTGTTGAAGTTCACGCACTTTGGCATGACCGATATTTGATTCCCGTCTCTTAATCGTAAGTGAGTTTCCAAGAGCAATCTTACCTGTAAGAACTCTTGCACCAAGGATTTGTTTTCCCTTCTTAGTGTTGAAAAGTTTCAGCACCTTGGCCGTACCAGAGATTTCCTCAATTTCAATTTTTGGTTCATGTTCCAGAAGGAGAGCAGAAACCTTATCTGTAAGTTCATAAATAACATCGAAGAGAACAATGCTCACCCCTGTACGCTCTGCGAGCGCAGCTGCGGAAGAATCTACCTTGGTGTGGAAGCCGAGAATAGTCGTACCTGGGGTAGCCATAGCTGTTTTCACATCTACCTCACCGACTGAACCAACACTTGAAAGAGTGATTCTCGGCATAATACGTTCGCGTGAGAGTTTGGCTATTTCGTTCTCAACAGCTTCTAGTGAGCCAGTAGTGTCAGCTTTGATAACTAAGGGAAGAGTAGTTTGGTCTGTATTTTGAGTCTGAATCTTTTCTAATTGTTTATTGTTTATTGTTCCTTGTTCATGGGCGTACTCCTGTGCCTCGTTCTTTTTTAAGAAAGTTCTAAATTCACTTCCAACTTGTGGCAGATTGTCCCAGCCGATGATTTGAATAGGAGAAGAAAAAGTGAGTTCTTCTACCTGATTGCCTTCAGCATCTAAAATAAATCGAAGTGGCGTGAGACTGCCATTTGAAGCAGCGAAGGTCCCTTTCGAAACTACACCATTTTTAATAATAGCAGTTGCAGTCACACCTCGTTTTGGATCAAGCAGGGATTCGATAATGATTCCTGAACCCAAGGTCTCTTTCTCACCCTTAAGATCAAGAAGATCTGCAGTGAGAGCGACAAGCTCCAAGAGTTCATCTATTCCTGCTCCAGTTTTGGAAGAAAGTGGAACAAACGAGATATTCCCACCGTAACCTTCAACGTAGATATCATTCTCAGCCAGGTTTTGTTTGGTACGTTCAATATCTGATGTTGCTTTGTCCGCCTTCGTGATGGCAACGATAAATGGTAGTCCGGATTCCTTGATATATTTATAAACTTCAAGTGTTTGAGGCTTCACTCCGTCCTCAGCTGAAACAACGAGGATAGCAATGTCGGCGACACTGGCTCCGCGAGTGCGTACATGAGAGAAGGCTTCGTGGCCTGGGGTATCGATGAAAGTAATTTTCACTGGACGACCATCATGTAAGCTATGAGTAATTTCGTAAGCACTAATATGTTGGGTGATACCTCCAGCTTCAGTAGCAACCACATTTGACTTCCTAATGTAGTCCAAAAGTGACGACTTCCCGTGGTCGATGTGGCCAAAAATGCCTACTACTGGGGGACGAGTTTCCATGAGATAGGTAGAATACCATAAAAATGGCTTAATGGCACGCCATAATGATGGAATTTGTATTCTCCGTTTAGTAATCTAATCTTAACAAACTAAGCGATCGCATAAAGTGTTAAGATTAATTTTATTAATTTAAATTAGATCTTTTTCATTAGCTCGGAAGAATCGAACGTGCTTGAGGAGTTTGATCTTTTTCATATATACCACAAACTCTTTGGGCAAAGCTGGGCCAAACCAGACACTTTTCTGAATAAGGTCGAAACCCAGTCCTATGAGTTCTGATCTTAACCATTCGCGATGACGTTTCCTTTTTTCAGGAATATCGAATATTATTATTAATCTTTTTTCGTTATTTTTGCTGGTTGATCTGTGATTCGAGAAGAATCTTCTAATATCAGATCGCTTTCTGCTCTCCAGAAGTTCTTTGCCTTCTGGAGTGATAGTCCATTCTCGGCCCTTAGTCTTGAGAAGACCTTTTCTCTTCATCCTACTTAAAGTTGATGATAGGGAATTCTTGTTTAGCCGACCATCTTTACCGTATAGATACTCATATAATTGTCTATGACCCATAGGGTAGTATCTAGCAGTAATTTTTAAAATATCTTTCATTAAACTCATATTGAAATCTTAACATATTTGCGATCGCAGAAAGTGTTAAGATTAATTAAACTTAGGTTAGGTTCCATTTTTTATATTTGTAAAAGGTTTTCAAATCACTATGATTGTAGCAATGAGTTGGTTCAAGAATATATTTCCAAGAAAAGGTCGCAGAATTTTTTTCGATTACGCTTCTGCTACCCCAGTTTTACCGGAGGTGAGACGGGAGATGGAAAAGTATTTTTCATTGGAGTTTTATAATCCCAATTCTATTTATGAAGAGGGAGTAAAGGTTAGAAAGGAAGTGGAAAGGTATCGAGTCAGGATTGCTCAGATTCTAGGGGTAGCGAAGGAAGGGGTCATCTTTACCTCAGGAGCTACAGAGGCCAACACTTTAGCAATTAGAGGAGTCAAATCTGGAAGGATAGTAGTAGAGTCAGATTCGCATCCTTCAGTGTTTGAAGCTATTCAAGATACTACAGCTACAGAGATCACTCTTATCTCAAGTACTACAGTAGACAACAAGCTTGGTCGTAAGATACGTGAGGAGAGGAAGAAAAAACAATCCGAGTATCCTCTTCTTCATATTGATGCATCTCAAACTGCGAATTATTTCAACGTTTCTTTGGAAGCTCTAGCTTGTGATCTCTTGACTCTTGATTCCGCCAAACTTTATGGACCGAAAGGGATTGGAGCTCTGGTAGTAAGAAGAGGGGTGAAGATCAAGTTACCACCCTTCGGCACTCTTCCAGTACCACTTATTGCTGGATTTGCTAAAGCATTTGAGATAGCACTTAGGGATAGAGAGACTGAATTTGAACGCTTGGATGCTCTCAGTGCTAAATTTGTTCAAGCCATAGAGAAAAGAATTCCTAATGCAGAGATTGGGCGTAGTGCTCCGAATCTTGTGAATATTTCTATACCAAATATTCTGCCAGAGTTACTAGTCCTTGCTCTTAATCAACACGGAGTGATGGTTTCTGCTGGAGTGGCTTGTGATGCGCATAAACCTGAACCATTGGAGACACCAGTACGCTTCTCCTTCGGTAGAGAGACTATGGAAAAAGATATATATGAGGCTGTAGAAATCTTTTGTCATACGGTAGACAATCTGATAAAATAGGAAAATAAGAAGAGATGCAACCCTTTAACCACTTCACAACTAAGGCGAGAGATGTGATAAGAAAGGCTCATGAGCTCGCTATAGAATGTGGCCAAAATCACGTTAACCCAGTGCATCTTCTGGCGGCACTACTACTCCAAGAAGAGTCTATTTCGATTTCTATTTTAGACAAGATGGATGTGGATACTCTTCTTCTAACTGACACAGTTCTAGAAGCGATTGAATCACCAGAAGTTTCTCAAACAATCTCACCTTCTTATCAAATTTATCTTACACCTGAGCTTGCCCATGCTATTGAAACTTCGTCCAAGATTGCGAACTCGCTTGGTGATGAATTTGTTTCTACTGAGCATCTCTTTATTGCGCTCATTGATGTGCCGGGGGAAGCTCGTGAGATGCTTATGAAATTTAGAATTAATCGTGAACGAGTAGTTCAAGTATTGGAAGAACTTAAGAAGTCACCCATTGATGGACCGAAGGAGGTTAAGAAATTTAAAGCTCTTAGCAAATATACTCGATCATTAACTACTTTGGCTAAGGCCAACAAGCTTGATCCCGTTATCGGTCGTGATGATGAGATTTCTCGTATCGTTCAAATTCTTTCTCGTCGTACTAAAAACAATCCGATTCTTATCGGTGAAGCTGGAGTGGGGAAGACCGCTATCGCAGAAGGGTTAGCTATTAGAATTTCTTCTGGTAATGTTCCTGAATCATTACGCGACAAGGAGCTAGTTTCTCTTGATCTTGGTCTACTCATTGCTGGTACTAAGTATCGTGGTGAATTTGAAGATCGTTTGAAAAATATTATCAAGGATATTGAGAAATCTGAGGGCAAGGTCATACTTTTCATCGATGAGATTCACACTATAGTAGGGGCAGGAGCAGCCGAGGGGTCAATGGATGCTTCCAATATGCTTAAACCCCCTTTGGCTCGTGGTGAGCTTCGAGCTATTGGGGCTACTACGCTTCGTGAATACCAGAAACATATTGAGAAGGATCCTGCCTTGACTCGTCGTTTCCAACCAGTTTATGTACAAGAACCTTCGGAGGAGGATGCCATGACTATCCTTAGAGGGCTTAAGGAACGCTACGAGTTATATCATGGAGTAGATATTACAGATGATGCTATTCAAGCATCAGTGACACTTTCCTCACGATATATCACTGACAGATTTTTGCCGGATAAGGCTGTGGATCTCATAGATGAGGCTTCCTCACATTTGAAAATTTCGCTTGAAAATATGCCTCAGGTACTTCAGGATGCTCAGTCGAAAATAGTGAAATTAGAGATTGAGAAGGAAGCTTTGAAGAAGGAGATCAAGAATCCAAAGGTGAAGGTTCGGTTGAAAGAGATTGAGAGATCAATAGCCAATTTGCGTGAGGAAACTTCTGAGACTGAGCTTAAGTGGAAGAATGAAAAACAGACAGTAGGGGAGATTAAGGAGATTAAGAAAATTTTAGAAACCCTGCGTCTTGAGGCTGAAGCAGCTCAAGCTCGAGCTGATCTCTCGCGTGCTGCTGAGTTGAGATATGGCCGTATTCCGAATCTTGAAAAGGAACTTGAACTTAAAGCAAAGCGTCTCAAGAAACTTCAGAGTTCTCGCCGAATTCTGAAAGAGGAGATTACTGAGCAAGATATTGCTTCTATAGTCTCGCGCTGGACAGGAATTCCAGTCACACGCATGCTCGAAGAAGAGGCTGAGAAACTCTCACGCATGGATGAACATCTGAAGGAGCGTGTGGTGGGTCAGGAGGAAGCAGTTAAGAAGATTTCTGATACTATTAAACGCTCACGTGCTGGAATCTCTGATCCACATCGACCAATTGGCTCCTTCATCTTCCTTGGTCCAACTGGTGTAGGTAAGACTGAGTTGACCAAGGCTTTGGCCGAATTCATGTTCGATGATGAGAAGGCACTTATTCGAGTGGATATGTCAGAGCTTATGGAGAAGCATGCTGTTTCCAAGCTTATCGGTGCGCCTCCAGGTTATGTAGGTTTTGAAGAAGGTTCTTCATTTGCAGAATCGATCCGTCATAGACCTTATTCGTTAGTACTCTTCGACGAGATTGAGAAGGCACATCCAGAAGTTTTCAACATTCTACTTCAAATTCTTGATAATGGTCGTCTAACGGATGCTAAGGGTCGTGTGATCAACTTCAAAAATACGGTCATCATTATGACCTCGAATATTGGGGCTCAATACATTGATAAGATGCAATCAATCGGTTTTTCGAAGGGTGATATGGATGATTATGATGAGGTCAAAGAGAAGGTACTTGTGACTCTCAAGGATCATTTCCGTCCAGAATTCCTGAATCGTCTTGATGATATTATCATCTTCGATGTACTCTCAAGAGATGCGATCAAGGATATTGTGAGAATTCAGATTGAGATGATACAGAAGCGTCTCCTTGGAAAAGAGATTGAACTTATCATCAGTGATTCAGTTATCGATTTGCTTGCTAGGGAAGGTTATAACCCACAGTATGGAGCTCGTCCATTGAAACGTATAATTCAAGACAAAATTTTGAATCCAATCGCTACCATGATGATTTCCAATAAGGTGCTCTCAGGTGGCACTGTTATGGTGGACCTCGGCCCCTCGACTACGCTCGGGGTAAACCAGTTTAACTTCGAAGTGACGAAGAGTCGTCGCTCTGGTCGCGTCATGTCTTCTCGAAAGGTAGAAGTGGTAAAATAAATCAAGAATCAATTAGATTCTTGCAACTAGTTAGAAAACCCTTAGACTTAACCAAATGCGTCGGTCGGATAGCGGCTATTCCAGAGGACTGTAAATCCTCCGCCTTCGGGCATCAGTGGTTCGAGTCCACTCCGGCGCACAGCACAAACAAAAGAGGTAATCTATTGACATTAAGAATGAAATTAATTCTGCCTGTAAGACTTGCAAAATTCGCCATTTGGGTTAATCTATACCAGCAATGTCACAAATTCATCTCATCAAACTCGTCTCTGTAGGAGACAAGACAGGCCTTGGTAAGGGTCATACTTATTATTCGACCAAGAACAAGAAGTCGGTAGAGAGGAAAATCGAAGTCAAGAAGTATAACCCTATCGCCCGCAAACATACGGTTTATAAAGAGAAGAAGGCTTAAATGATTAGAAAAAACGGCATTTAGCCGTCCTTTCTAATCATTGCGGGCGATGAAGGAATCGAACCCTCGTTAGCGCGTTTGGAGTGCGCTGTTCTACCACTAAACTAATCGCCCTTTAGAATTATCCTAACATATCTCTCAATAGCCTTGTATTCGCTAGGTTTGAACCACTTAATTTTTTTGTTCCTAGCACGACGCTTTCCGCCACCCGGACTGGCGGATCCGCCTTCTTTGGCGGAAAACCAGGTCATTTGACGTTTACTGTATCGTCTGATTTCTGTATTCAATTTTTCAAACATACTAGATTTATCCAACTTGCCTTGTAGATAGAGAGCCAGATAACGGTATTCAAGTCCCAGCTCATGCATGCGTTTGTAGGAAAGACCATTCTTATGAAGTAGTCTAGCTTCACGAATCATACCGTCCAATCGTTTAGTCAATCTCTTTTTAATCCTTTGATCTAAATCATCTCTCATGAGACCAACCCAGACAAATTTTTTGTTGAACACTCGGTGTTTAACAGGAGGGACTTGGCCCAGGGCTTCGACTATTTCTAGTGCTCGGATCAAGCGTAGCTTGTTTTGGGGGTCAATACTCCTTGCCCGTTTAGGATCTTTCTTCCGAAGTAATTTGAAAAGCGCGGTATTAGTTTTCTTCGCCAATCTAATTCTAAGCTTCGGGTTCGGAGGGACTTCTGGTAAGGAAATTGTTCCAGCAATTGCGTCAATGTAGAATCCGCTACCACCAACCACTATAGGCAATTTTCCATTCTTAACAATTTTAGCGATCGCTTGGTTTGTTAAGATTAGGAAATTAGCGACAGTAAATTGTTTCTTAGGATCAGCTACGTCAAGTAAGTGGTGGGGGACTCCCCGCATTTCCTTCCTAGTAATCTTACCGTTTCCAATATTCAAACCCTTATAAACTTGGCGTGAATCAGCAGAGATAATTTCACCCTCAAATTTTCTCGCAAGACGTACCCCTAAGGCACTTTTCCCTGAAGCGGTGGGACCAAGGATAATTAGAACTTTTTTCATGATTTGTTCCTATTGTATCAGGATCAAAATTTGATTTTTATGTTCTATTATTTTTTTTGCCAAAATTTAAATTTACTCGCCTCGCTAAAGCGGCGGCGAAGCGGGTCAAAAAACAAAATTCGTACACCCAATAATTCAAGGCCGATAATAACTAGCCACGAACCAGGTGTGAGAGGGGTGAAGAGAGCGGCAAGACCAATAAGAATTAAAATAATTCCAACCACCTTTTTAACTCCGGGTCTCTTATTAGCATATTCCTTAATAATTTCAAGTAGGTTTGTAAACATTAGTATTGTTTATATTTTAACACAATAAAACATCTCGTATTAAGATCGAAGGCTATATCTGTAAAATAATTTTCGTATTTCTTCAACTAGGAGAATTGGAGAGGCAATCAGAATAATGATAAGCCATTCTGAAAATGAGAGTGATGTGGTATGCAAAACTTTTTGCATAAATGGATTATAGACTGCAAATATCTGAAGAGAAATGACAGTCATTGTGGCCCCTACCAAAAATTTATTAGAAAAAGGGTTCATTTGGAAGATTGATTTACTTTCTGATCTACAATTCCATGCATTAAACCATTGAAAGACCGCCATAGTGGTCAGAGCAATAGTCCAGCCTTTAGCTAGACTTATTTCGAAATATTGACCAAAAAGGGAGAGTGTCCCAAGCCCCATTACAAGAGCCATTAAAAGCATTCTTTTTATCATAAAATTATCCACGATCCATTTTTTTGGTCGTTCAAATTTTCCTTGCATTAGTCCTTCTTCCTTTGGTTCCATAGCAAGAGCCGCTGTTAGAAATCCATCTGTAACAAAATTAAGCCAGATAATCTGAGACGGCAGAAGTGGAATTGGCCATTTCAGAATTAGGGCTCCTGTAATATTGATCACTTCTCCGATGCTTGTGGAGAAAAGAAAGGTGAGAACTTTTTTGATTGTTTTATAAATACTTCTACCCTCCTCAGCCGCATCTACGATACTTGCGAAGTTATCATCTAAAAGTACGATGTCTGAGGCTTCCTTCGCCACTTCTGTCCCAATTTTCCCCATAGCTACACCAAGATCTGCGGCTACAAGTGACGGTGCATCGTTCACGCCATCTCCAGTCATAGCAATAATTTCGCCTCGTTTTCTATAGGCCTGAATAATACGGAGTTTATGCTCCGGTGTAACTCGCGCAAAGACGCTGGTATCAGTGAGTTTTTCTGCCAGCTCATTGTCTGATATCTTGTCAATATCTTCTCCAGTAAGAAGATTATCACCTTCGCGCCAAATACCTGCTTCCTTCGCAATTGCCTGTGCCGTAAGACGGTGGTCGCCGGTAATCATTACCACGCGCATGTCTGCTGCTCGTACTTTCTTCATCGCTTCCTTAACTTCACTGCGAAGCGCGTCGTTCATGCCAAAAAAGCCAACAAAAATGAGTGGAGGCATCTCGTCTGGATTAACGCTCTGCTCGGCATCCTGATTGATGGCGTAGGCAAGTACCCGAAAACCATCCTGTGCAAGATTATGGAAAATTAATTCTAATTCCTTTTTCTTTTCCTCGTCTAAATTTCTAATTCCATCTTTGTGCCAGATATTTTGACAGAGTTCAAGTACTTTTTCCGGTGCGCCAACCATAGTAAGGAAATTTTTGCCGTCAACGGCTCTAATTGTGGTATGATATTTTTTTTGATAATCAAACGGTAATTCAAAAACTTTTGGCGCTTCTTGTTCCAGTACTTCATGCTTAAATCCTATTTTTTCTGAAAATACTAACATTGCTACTTCTGTTGGATCGCCGGTAGTCTTCCATAATTTAGTGCTTTTTGAAAAAGAAAGTCGCGCATTAGCACAAAATGCTGCAATCCTTCCGCTGAAGAGAAGCTCAGGATGATTTAAGGGGTCAACGATTTTATCCTTAAAAATTATTTCACCCTTTGGTTCATATCCATTACCATTGATACTAAAAATATTACCATCTACATATACACGCTGAATAACCATTTCATTTCTCGTGAGTGTTCCGGTTTTATCAACAGCAATGACCTTTGTTTGTCCCAATGCCTCCACTGCCTGCAATCGCTTCACCAGCACATTGCGCTTTGACATTCGGTGAACACCGGTTGCCAGAACAAGAGTTATTACAACCGGCAGACCTTCCGGAATAATAGAGACCGAGAGTGCCACTGCCGTGGTGAACATCTCCTTGAGAG
>CAZGIA010000008.1:7151-18921 GCA_964526075.1 uncultured Candidatus Saccharibacteria bacterium | reverse complement strand
GCAATTTCTTCTGGATAAAGAGGGTTCACTACATAACCAGTAACACCATCTACGATTATCTCTGGCGTACCTCCATAACATGTGCCTATGACGGGTTTTTTAGAAGCCATAGCTTCTATATTTACCCGTCCAAAAGCATCAAAAGCGGTAGATGGCATAAGAACCATATCAGAAACGCCATACACCAATTTAATTTCCTTACGATCTATCCAACCCGTAAAAATCACATTTTGCCCCATAATTTCTCCTGTTCCAGCTACAAGGAGTACGGCTTCGGGAAATTCCTTATTAATTAACCTTATTGCCTCAAGGGCTTGTTTTGAACCTTTTGCTGGGCTTAGCCTTCCATTGAGAAGGATGACCTTTTTGCCGTTTAGATTATATTTGGTTCTGAAGCGACTTAATTCTGATGCATCAATATCCCATTCTTCAGTATTGATGCCGTTGTAAATTACATCTACATTTTTAATTCCGTTCTGCACCAGAGCTTCTTTTAAAGAATGACTTATAGCAAAGATCCTATCCGTACACCCTAGGTAATATTTAATAGCCAGATTTCTGAATGGATTCCATCTTTTTCTTGCTTGTTTTAAGTGGTCAATCCATGTGGTGCGATAAATGTTCTTTTCCAAATATCTTTTGGTATCAAGTTTCCCATAATTGAAAGCCATAACATCACGCAAAGTAATAATAACAGCCTTGGAATACCGCTTGGAGACCTTAAGAGAATGGTAGGAAAGATAAGTGTGAACATTATTGGCATGAATTATATCGGGTCTTACTTTCTCTAAAATTTTTACTAATTCTTTTATTACCTTTCTATTATTAATACTTATATAGGCCCGCCATCTATCTGGATAATCACTGACGATTCTAAAAATCTTAATCCCATCAAGCTCGGATTCCCCAGCTTCATACTCCTTCCTGCATGTCGTAATGACGCAAACATTGTGACCAAGCTTTCGCATCCCCAGAGCAAGCTCGTAAGTAGAGATACCCGCTCCACCAAAGCTTTGAGGTGGAAAGTCGTCCTGAAGAAAAAGGATTCTCATTTTAATTTAAAGCGAAAAGAAAATGTATAGGCCCTAAAACTCCAGTAATTTAGCAAATTTAGCACCTTTTGAATAATGCCTGGATCTTCCAGCCGGCCAAACCACAACCCCGATCTTAGTACTATTCGGCTGTCGGGGTACATTTTGAACGCACAGTGGTAATAAGTCCTCCGTGCGTCATGCAGAATAACTGTTCCGTTTGGATTCAGTAGCTTGACTGCCTCAAGCAAACATCTGCGTCGCTTACGACCGTCGACAATAATCACGTCGTATCTGTTCCCAAGTTTAGAGGGATACTCGACGTATTCGTCCATAGAGATGTTTGACTGCTTTAATTCAGTATTGCCAACATCAAACAGAACTAATTTAGTATTCTTATCTCCTCGTAAACCGTCTAAGACTTTGCCGTACCAAACTATATTATATTCAATGCTCGTCCAAGTGTAATTGATGCCCTTATCATACAAGAATTGGGTAAAATAAATTGTGCTACCACCGCTCCCCCATTCCAAGACATCAACCTTTTTGCCAAAAGAAAGCAAGATTTCTTCTATCATGCAAACTTCATCGGATGTCATTTGAGGCTTCATGCAAGTTCACTTCTGAGTTTATCGATTTCCACAAGAACTGCTTCGACACTAATACTTTCTACCTGTCTTCTAGCTTCTATCACATTATAGACTCTAGCATTCATAATATGGAGCTCTGGCTTAATTCTATTTAGAGGCAAAACAACTCTATTTATCTCACTGATTGGTGGCTGTTCTCTCTCGTCCATTGGCCCGACAATATCTACTGTTGGAACTCCAAACGCTTCAGCTATATATATTGGCCCAGTATCTACCGCTATGAATAAATTTAATTTAGAAATAATACATTTTAATTCATCTATATCAAAAATACCTAATACATTGATAAAAGGGATGTTTCCACCAAGATGTTTAACCATTCCTTCTACTTCTGCTTTGTCATTTGGCCCACCAAAGACTATTACCTTGGCTTTGTACCTTTTATATAAATATTCTGCCACTTGAGCGAAGCGTTCTGCTGGCCAATTCTTTATCTTGTTGCCAGCAGAAGGTGAGATACCAACTACCAAATCATTCTTTGATATATAGTTTTTCTCGAAAAACTTTTTTATACTCAGTTCTGCTTTATTAGAATAATAAAGATATTTTTTGGTAGCATCTGTGAAAATATCTAAAGGTTCAAGTAGACGCAAATATTCTCGAGGCGCATAAGTACCCATGGTATGCGATTTGCTAACCACAAATCGTCTTAAAATACGATACGACTTAGTCTCAAATGGACTCCAGCCTCCTTCAACTTTTGGTACAGATATAAGTGGAACCCTAGCAATGATAAGTGCTGCCAGTCCTTCAAAATTTGGCCCCGTGACACAACCAAAATCAGGTTTTAAATTTCTTAATTCTCGTATAATTCGAGGTGATTTACCATCCCAAACTATATACTGCTCTATATCTTGATGACCTTCCAATAATTTTTTATTAACTTTATCACCAACTATAATTATATTAACTTGTGGGTATTTCTCTTTGACAGCACGCAACATGGGAGTAGTACAAACCATGTCTCCCAATTTGGCCATCTGAATTATAACCATATTCTTTATCTCCTTCTGCTTCTTTGTAGATTTACCACGAAAAGCGATGACTAAAAAACAAGCCAATAGGATAAATAAATTTTTAATTTCACTTATATGGATTTTCATTTAATAAATTCAATTATCTTCTTCGCTCTTTTGTCCCAAGTATAATTTGAGGAGAGTTTGTGTGCATTCTCTGCCTTAACTTTTGCCTCTGCTTTATTAGATAGAGCTTTTTGTATCGCTTCAGCCAAGCTCTCTGGACTATCAGAGGTGAAGAAGAAAACAGTGGAATCATCTAAAATCTCTCTAATAGATGGTAAATCTGAAGCTACAATCGGGGTACCACTAGCCATGTATTCAAAAAGCTTCATGGGAGAAGTATAGAGCCTGGATATATCTTTTTTGGCACTGTTCGGCAACACTAGCACATCGGCTGCTTTGAGATATAAAGGAATTTCTGTATGTAGCTTACCGGTGATTATCATCACCTCTACATCTTGTGGCAAAAGTTTCGAAGCCTCCTCCAGTATTTCTACCCCCTTCCATAAATGTCGACTACCGGTATAGATGACCAACTTATTCTTTAGCCCAAATCCCAAATGCTTCTTGGCCTCTTCTCGGGAGAGAGAGATATCGAAGTGCTTCAAATCCACTCCATCAGGTGCGACCAGAACCCTAGACGCATTAGGATAAAGATTCTTGAGACCTTGAGAGATGGCTATGAGGGACACACCCATCTTTATGGTAAGTCGAGCGAAGATATTCTTCTGGCCCATATGTGCTTCCCAGACAACATTCTTTCCAAGTATTTTTATATAAAAAGCCAAGAATTCGTCTCGAGTAAAAAATATTTCATTCTTAAATAAGAGATACCAAGTAGCTTTTTCGACAAAAGTGAGAGATTCTATCCAGAAACCAATTCGGCCCCAATGCACCACATCCAAACACCAAAGTTTGGTAATCTTGAAATTATTCTTAATGCCATAATATGTAAAAGGATCGCCAACTATATGCGTCTTTCTGTTTGGAACCACCAACTCTACCTCCACCCCATTATCAGCTAGAGCTTCGCAAGTTTTCATAATCTGAATACCATGCGCCCTCTCCGTCGGCAACCTGATATTGGCAATATAAATAAGTCTTTTCATACAACTATTTTGTATTTCTTCGCCCACATTTGGAAGGTGAGGATAGCCCAGAGTAGAGTGAGGTTATATTCCTTTTTGTTAATATGCCTATCGAGCATTTCTTGAACCTCTTTCCAATTGAACAAAGATTTGCTGCCTACATAATAATCTTCTGACAAGACTCCTCTGGCAAACTTCGAAAATTCTGGATCACGGAACCACTTGGCCGCAGGGGAAAACCAGCCCCGCTTCGGTTGATCAAAAAGGAAATCGGGCAAATCTTCTTTGAAGGCATTTTTCAATATCTTCTTGGTCTTAAACACATCAACCTTATACTGCCGTGGTACAGATCTTGAAAAGGTTAGGAGTTCTTTGTCGGCTAGAGGCATTCTCTCCTCAAGAGCACTTGCCATAGACATCTTATCCGAGAGCATGAAGAAGTGATCAGGAAGCCAGCTTCGCCTATCTGCATTCATAAGAGAATCTGCTACATCAGAGCCCACCAAATACTTCTCATAATATCTCTTTATCTTGGAGTCAGGTATAAATACTGTATGAGAAATTACTCTAGAGAGTTTATCATCCTTCTCAAACATAAATTTAGCGAACAAATCCGGCGTAGTATATAGAAGACGGGCAATAAGCGCTTTTCTGTATCTGTCATATCCGCCGAAGAGCTCATCCCCCGCATTACCAGTCAAGACAACACTTACATACTTTTTAGCATGTCGCGCTAGAAGGAGCATAGCGATAGAGGTCGGGTTTGAGATTGGGTCACTGTTATGCTCCACAACCTCTTCAAGCGCATTTAGAGCTTCTTTCACAGAAACAACAATGGGATGATGCTTTGTTTTGAAGAACTCTGCCGTCTTTTGTGCAAGATCGAAGTCAGCATTAAACTTCTTTTTATTATCTTCGCCCTCAACATCAAACCCTATGGTAAAGGTCTTGATACCTTTATGTATTTTAGACATAGCAGAAAGCACAAGACTTGAGTCAATACCTCCAGAGAGATATACCCCCACCGGTACATCAGAGACCAAATGCCTCTCTACAGCTTCCATCACCTTGCTACGCAAACTGGAAGTAGCATCTTCGTATGAAAGCTTGGATCTATTGGGAACTATTTGCCCATATTCTTTTATAGATATTTCGCCATCTTTAAGTAGAAGAGAGTGAGACGGAGGCAATTTGTAGAGATTTTCTACCAGCGTCATTGGCTCTGGAGTATAAAGTATTCTCATATAGTGATTAAAAGCTTCCAGATTTAGTCTACGAGGAATATCATGCCTCAAAATAGCCCTTATTTCTGAAGCAAAGATAAACTTTTTTACTTGCCCTGAGCCCATCGAAGGGTCCCAGAAATAATAAAACGGTTTCATCCCTATATGATCACGAGCACAGTAGAGCGAATCGTCTCGCTTATCCCAGATAGCGAAAGCGAACATACCATTAAGCTTCTCAACCACCTCTCTGCCCCATTTGCGATAGCCAGCCAAAATTACTTCGGTATCACTCTTGGTTTTAAATTCATATTCGCCCTCAAGCTCTTTTTTGAGCTCTTGAAAATTATAGATCTCACCGTTAAAAACGATGGAAAGCTCATTTTTATTATCAAACATCGGCTGATTGGCGTCCGCAGATAGATCTATAATACTTAGCCGATTGTGACCAAGGGAGATACCTTCATCAACAAAGACTCCATTCGCATCTGGTCCACGATAAGAGAGGGCGCTGACCATTTCTCTCACCCTCTCTTCATCCTTCCAATTGAATCCTGATATGCCACACATATTATTTGTTTATGAAATTAAGTATATTCCTTGCTCGCGAATCCCATGTATACGACAGAGCCGCCAAAGGATTTTGCTCTGCAAGATTTTCCTCCTTTTCCCACTGAGAACGCATATCAATAATGACACGCGCTAGATCTCTTGGATCGTCAGGAGCAAATACCCTACCCCTCCCTTCCAAAGCTTCTTTTAGTAGCTCAAGGTTGGTATAGACTATAGGCCGACCTGCCGCCATATATTCCCACACTTTCATGGGTAAGCCACCAGTACGCAAAAAAGCACCTTGGAGCGAAACGGGGATGATAAGAATATCAAGTGCCCGTTCATATGCAATGACTCTCTCAAAGGGCTGATGACGTACAAGCAAAACGCGGTCCAAAACTCCCAGCCGGCGCGCAAGAGCCTCGTATGTTTCAATATCACTGGGCGATCCCCCGACACAAATCAATCGGACATCCCCCGGCAAATAGAGTAAAGACTCGAGCAATATATCAATTCCTTTAGTGAGACCAGCTACAGTGAACACCCCCACGTGGCCGACCAAAAAACCTTCAGTCAAACCAAGCATGGAGCGGAGATGCTTTCGCTCTATCGCTGCAACTTCTGCAATAGGCTTCATATCTACACCACCGTAGGCCACAACGATGAGCTTTTCTGGAGTGTTAAACAGCTCTTTAAGTGACTGTTTCAGGTGCTTTGAAACAACGATATTATAATCACTATGGCGAGCCAAATAAGCGTCACGCCAATCCTCATGAAGCTGGTGCCACTCAACTGCAACGGCATACCTGAAACGAAAAAGATTCCGCCAGAAAATAATGGCGATGAGAAGGTATGGATCATAGGAGTAGAGTACTGTGTTACCCGCATTCCATCCACATGAAAAAACCAGATACGGAAATACTAGGAAATACCAGAGAGCCTTCCCGCGACGTGGAGCATGGATCGACACTGGCCGGACAAACAATAGATCTGCAGGCGGATCACTACGTACAATAAAAGAGAACTTCTCGCCAAGCACCTTAGAAAACGCAGTGGCCATCTGACGATGAAAGAAAGGTTCTGTCTTCTTGGAAGGATATTTTAAAGCCGTAAAATATATTAACTTCATATTACCGAGTGTCTGACTATTCGCGAACCTTAACGGACGGGAAGTATGTTACAAAGACATCTTTTGCTTCCGGACGCACAACCTTAACTTTTTTGTAAATTTCATCCAAAAAGTTCCAAGCGAGCACTATTATCGCTAAGGGTCGTTTCTCTTCCCGTAAGCGCTCAGGTGATACGACGAGAATATCCATTCCTGGAGTATAAAGCCCATGTTTAAGCGGATTTTCATCAACAATGTATTCTAATGACAACTTGGCAAAATTGAGCAAGGTATTACCTTTGGCAGCGGCACCAAATCCCACTATTCCCCGTCCCTCCTTGGCATAGTCTGCGAGTTTGTCTGAAAGTTCACCTACCGACTTTTTTGCAACTTCGGCAAATTTTCTAAAAAATACGAGATCATAGCGACCTTCCTCTCGCTCATAGTGTAGCCTCGTCTGCGCTTTCTTCTCGTTAAGGTCAAATCCTAAAACAAACACATAGCTTCCTCCATGGACCGGCGTAATAAAAATGTCTTCCAGCATAAACCCAGCCCGATGTGCAAGTATTTGCATCGAGTTAGCGGAGAAAAACGAAATATGTTCGTGATAAATTGTATCAAATTCTCCTCGCGCTATCATGTCGGCTTGAGATGTCTGTATCAGGAGTTTGGAATGAGGCTCCATGACTGCTTTACAAGCCTTCAGAAATCCAAGTGGATCAGCCGTATGAGCAAATACATTTTGAGCTACTAAAATATCAAACTTGGTCCCAAATGATGTTGCACTTTTCTTATTCCAATAATCGCATATCACAGTCGCTCCCGTTGCGCGCGAGCGCTTAATGAGATTTTCCGCTGGATCAACACCAAACGCTTGCCACCCCTCTTTAATAAACGAAGTAAGCTGTGTGCCGTCGTTGCAGGCTATATCTAGCACTTTTTTTGGAGTATCCTCTGAGAATCCGCCATAACGTTTTCCAACCTCTCCGGCAAACCAACTAAAGTATTCTCGCAATGTCTGGCTCGTACCAGAAACATACGCATACTGTTTAAACATTAGGTCGGGACACACTGCCACAGCTTGTTGTGCATGGTAACAATTACTACAAACATTGAGTTTCAGTGGATAGGACAACAATAATTCACCTTCTTTATGATACGAGTTGGCAAGCGGCTGCTCGCCAAGATCCAAGATAGGTACCAAAGTACTGGAATCACAGCATAGACAGGTAGTTAATACTTTGTATTCTTTCATGATTATTAGATCGCTGAAATCAAGTAATTATATAAATATCGCGGAAGTAAAAGGCCGGTCTAAGATATCTGGATCAGCCAGAAGTAATTGTTTATACCATTCAAGGGTGTAGTTTTTGGGATGGGGAATGAGTGTTTTCTCTTGCAGAGCCTCCGACACCTCTCTTGAACCATCGTTAGGTGTACGAGTTGGAGTAAAACCAAGCCCATGGTGTATTTTCTCTGTACGAATGCGATAGGAGCGATTATCAAGGACAGTGGCATCGTTGACAATCTTTCCTTCTCCCCTCACAGCTTGCACTTGTTGTGCGATATTATTCACTGTGAGGTTGTGTCCTCCCACATTAAATACCTCGCCCGCTACAACCTTATGTGGCGCTTCAAGTGCTAAGAAGAATGCTTTGGCCGAATCGGCTACATGCAAGAGTGGGCGCCACTGCTCTCCCCCCCGTACCGTTATTACACGGTCGAGCTCAAGCGCCAAAGTCATTGTGTTAACAACAAGATCAAATCGCATCCGCGGAGAGAACCCATAGAGAGTGCCCTGCCGAAGGGCTGTCACTGTAAAGTGTTCGTCTCCAAGTGCAAATACTCCCCTTTCGGCTAAAACGTTCGATGTCGCGTAGGTGGTCAGGGGTGCTGGAGATACTGACTCATCAACCACATCATCTTGAAAGCCGTATAAACTACAGGAGGACGCCAATATGTAACGTGCTACTCCAAGTTTTTTTGCTGAAGTGGCAGTACGAACCCGCGCCTGGAAATTGATTTCAAGCGTACGCTGTGGATCAAGCTCGCATAACGGGTCGTTGGAGAGTGCCGCCAGATCAATAACTGCGTAGGCGCCAGCAAACACACTCTCCGGACACCAGCGAGTATCAGCTTCAATCAACTCACAATGCTCCTTCACAGAGTCAAGAGACTCTGTGCCAAAAAAGAAACGGTCAACCACACGGACACGATAACCCGCTTTCAATAAGATTGGTACCAATACACTTCCTAAATAGCCTGCTCCGCCAGTTACTACTATAAGTTTTTTATTCACAATTTTTTGATAATACTATCATATCAAACTCTGTTATTACCATTTGAAAAGAGCAGTAATATGCTCTGCTTGGAGGCTCGAGCCGTAATTATACGCCCCCATCTGGAAGTCAATTTCTTTCGTTATTTTATCCTTATATTTCAAGGGATTTCTTGAAGCCAGAGCGAAGCAATAGATGGGAGCAAAAGGTTGATCATTGCACTTTATAACCAGTGGTTCAATCCCATTCATCATAAACATCTTGGCTATTGTCATAGTAGTTGGTCGCCAATAGTCTCCAAAATCCTCTGTGTGGTGTATTTGTTGCATCACCGGCACCACTATTATCACTATATCTTTGCTTAATTTGCAGATATTATCAAAGGCTTTTTTGAAGTCATATATATGCTCGAGAGTCGTGTGGTTGAAAACCACATCATATGCACTCTCTAGCTTCTTCGGAAGCTCGTTTACTAAATCAAGTTCAATCTCTTCATAATCTGTCCCTATTGACCCTAGTCCCTTTCCTTGGCCTTTGACATTTGAAACAGTATAACTTTCTCTACCTTTGAAATAGTCACGATAATGCCCGCCTTCTCCATCTTCATCTCTCCAACCAGAGACATTTATAACCTTACCTACGAGATACGGAGCATATAACTTAAGCATCTGGTTGGAGAACTCCCTAGGCCTTATTTTTCTTTTATCTAAAATTCGATTAGCAAGTCCTTTGACCAAACGATGGGCGAGAATCATTATTTTGAAGAGTATATTATTCATCTTATCTCTGACTTTAACTTCTCCATAAGTATTTTAAGACTGTGATTCTCTATTATCATGCCCTTGGTAGCCGGATTGGAAACCACAAGCTTCATCCCGCAAGCAGCTGCTTCAAAGATAGTTTTATCGAAACTTCCAGCTGGAGTCTTGTTGACGTAGATCTCATGAGTTTGGTAAAGCTTCTGCGCTCCTTTTTGAGTGACCGAGCCGACCATTTTAATCCTCGCATTGTGCAACACTCGGTGTTGCACAACTTCGCCATAAGCCTTATCTTCCGGCAATATAGGGCCGGCAATCGTGGCGGTGTAATCTGTGCCCTCTAACCATGTGATAAATTCTAGAACTTTTTTTACTGGAGAGATACGTCCTAGGAAAAGTACTGAATTAGGAATTCTGGCCACACTTGGATCTGGTTTGAAAAAATCTGTATCAATACCGACTGGCATCTGTACAGCATTTTTAAACTTAGCGGTAAAAGATTGAGGTGAGGTATAGAAAACTTTGTGAGAAAGCACTACAGCCAATCTAGTCCAGAGACTTCCCTTAGCATGATTTCTCCAGAGATAAACTCTCTTACCCAAAAGTTTCCATAATTTCCAACCCAGAAGCACATACTCCTGATTCATGTGTACAAACACGGCATCGTATTCGTATCTAAGAGTCCAAATATATTTGTAGAATCTAAGTATGTATCGTATTTTTTGTAAATTGTAAATTGTAAATTGTAAATTTTTCTGTTCTTTACCTAAAGAAAAAACTTTCACATTTTCTGGCAAAGCAGATTCACCTTTCTCTAAACAAATTACTGAAACTTGTTCAAAATTTTTACTAAACTCTTCTAACCAACGATGAAAAAAACTAAGCACAGAATCATTTTTATCCACCTTCTGGGTAATCACTAAAATTTTCATAACCCCACTTTGTTAGCACACTCCTCCCAACCGGCACGCAACCTCTTCAGATATTCTTCCTTGGTGAGGAGTTTGGCTTCAAGAGTCCCCTTAAGATTAATCTTCAAATTCTCTCGTTTAAAATTGTTCTCTATGAGATCTATGATAGCGCTTGCGAAAATCTTGCTATCACCATCTGCACAGATATAAGCGTCTTTGCCATGCTCAAGCTCCTCTGCAATACCTACAAGTGTAGTGACCACTGGCAAGCCGGAGAGTCCTGCTTCAACAAGAGCCAGACCATAACCTTCGAAGTGCGAAGTCTGAATGAAGACATTGGCAGTTTTGTAAAATGAAACCAAGCTTTCCTGCCAACCAACGAACTCTACAAAACCCTTGAGATTCAATTTCCGGACCAGAGATTTCAGTCTACCCTCATCACTTCCACTACCCACAATCACCAAACCTGTGTCTGGGAAATTAGTTCGCACTAATGCCAAAGCTTCAATCGCAAGCCCCAAATTCTTCTCTGGTTCAAGTCTGGCTACAGCCAAGATCACGAAGCGCCAACCATAACGAGCATGGAGATCGAAGTTAATCTGCCCGGACTCAATCCGTTTTCGATCCACATAGATAGGTAGAACAACAACATTCGCACCAGATTTAAGATTTAAGATTCTAGATTTAAGATTTTCACTGACCACTCTGACAGTATCAGCTTGGCTCAAGATACTGCGAGCGAAGAATTTCCGAACCGAGTTCTGAAATCCAGAGAAGTAAGGTGAGAAGGGATCGGTGTGAAGTTGAATTTCAAGTGGCAGACGCCATTTCTTCTTCACTCTTACCCCCGACCACGCCGACTCTAGATCTTGGGTAGTGATAACAGACCGTCCTCTGACAAACTTTTTTTCAAACACGATCTTTTTACCGATTCTGGCGGCATCAAGAGGACGCATGATACTGGTCATAGAATTAGTCGGGTAGATCCGAACATTGGGAGCGAGATTAGTTTCCTTCAATCCGTGAGAGGAATCACACAGCAGCACGATATGGAGCTCCTCGACTAGAATTCCATACTCCTTCATCCGCTCTGAAACAGCAGTATTTGGTACAAGAATATTACGATCACTTGAGATCATTAAAACTTTCAT
>CAZGIA010000008.1:0-7051 GCA_964526075.1 uncultured Candidatus Saccharibacteria bacterium | reverse complement strand
CAGCAGTATTTGGTACAAGAATATTACGATCACTTGAGATCATTAAAACTTTCATGAAATTTTGTGGTAAATATTTAGATATTCGTCTGCGATCTCTTCCCAAGTATGGGTGAAGGTGAAATTTCTCACTTTCCCTTCTTGTAGCGCGTAATTGGCTGAGTCAGAGAGCCAAACTACCTTCTGAGCAATATCTTCCTCATCCTCTGGATCTACAAACAGGGCAATCTCTCTTATCCTATCAGAAAGACCATTCTCACAAGTGAGGATGAAGGGTTTACCACAACGAAGAGCATCCAAAATAGTGTTGGGACTAATATCACCCAGAGAAGTAATGATCACAGCGTAAGACTCACTAACTTTCTTTAGGAACTCTGTATGGGGCAAAGCTTCCATATCAAGTACAGCACCAGTAGCCTTCACCTCCTCCCTGTCAAAGACGGTCTTTGACATCAACAAATTCTTCCACTTAAGCTGGCGAGTGGACGCTATGAAGTTTTTGGTCCTAGGTGTGATACTTGGAATCCTAAGACCATAATAGTTTTCAACTACAAAGTGCTTTAATCCGGAGAGTTGATACGGCCCCATGAAGATGTCTCTCTGCCAGGATGTGCTCCAGATAGTAGCGGTAGAATTTTGTAAAACAAATTTGATAAGATTGAAAATAATTTTCTCTTTCCGTGAGAATTGACCGACTCTAGTTTGATAAAAGTTGCGCAGAAGTACCAAGTCTCCAGTCCTCTCCACATATTGCTCCCACAAGAAATCTCCGCCGGTTCTTACAATTATTTTCTTCCCCAACATTCTAGCTACCAAGACTGCCGGTAAGGTAGCTGAGAAAGTATCAAGTGCTAGGATAAAATCTGCCCTCCATACCACCGGGAAAATATAGAAAAGGTAGATCAAATGCCTCAAACCAGTTGACAGGAAGTTGAAACGACTGAAAATTCTCATTGAGACCTCATGCCCCTCCCTAACCCAAACTTCCCTGAGGTTCTGAGCATACTCAGCCGGCCCTCCTATCTCTGGAGGATATATCCCTGTGACTATGAGTATCTTCATATTTTAAACACCTTACCCTTCATCTCCCTAGCGATCAAATTCCAATCATACTTCTCTCGCACCATACGTTTAGCATTGATTATAATCTTATCTCTCAACACTCGATCCGAAACCAGTTTCTGAACTTGGAAAGCGATCAGACGAGGACTCTCAGGTGGGACAAAGAGACCTGTGGCCACTTGCTCTGAGCTTGCTTGTGGTGAGCCAGTCGAATTCGTCAAAGGGTCTGTAAGGAAATCTGGAATACCACCAACTGGCGTAGCTATGACAGGTAGTCCAGCTGCCATCGCTTCAATAAACGAGTTCCCCATACCTTCAGAGAGTGAAGGCCGAACAAAGATATCAGCAGCATGCAAATAATTCGGTACCTGAGATTGTTCGACAAATCCGAGCATCTCTACTCGACCCTCCAATTTTAAATTCTTAATTCTTAATTTTAAATTTTTCTCCAATGGCCCAATTCCTAAAATTTTTAAACTTACACTCTCCGGAAGAAACTTCATCGCTTCGATAATATCCCCCACCCCATTCTTCTTCACCAGACGAGAGGTGGTAATGAGAGTAATACCCTCCTTGTTAAACACCGAGTGTTTAACAAATTCAAATTTATCTACATCAACTCCATTCGGAATAAGATAAGATTGCCCCCTGTAGCCAAGCCTTTCAGCCCGCTCCAAAAGATAATGACTGATCGCTGTCAAAGTATCACTACGTCTGAGAGCCAGACGCCATGACCAATCGATCAAGCCAAACCATTTAGATTTCAAATACTGCTCGGAATCACCCTCTTGGAGAGTTAGCACCACTGGCACCTTTTTTTGAAACCAGTTGGCAATGTAGGCTGCCCCAGAAGCAAAGCTCACCATAACACACCAGAAGTAGTTGTAGTGGTTTTTATAATTTAATTTCAATGCCAGTAAGGCACCTACAAACGGTAGAATTAGCTTATCTATAAGTCGAATTCCAATACCTATTCGGTAAACGTTTACGGCCCCTATTCTTTCTTCATATTTTAAATTTTTATCCAATCTTGCTGTTATAAGATCGAATTCAATTTCATCACTCATCCTGTCGGTAAGTTCTTTTATAGCGATTTCTGCTCCTCCGACAAATGGTAGATAAGCTGTAGAAAAGATTAGGACTTTCATTTATAGTGATTTATCCTGAGTATGGTCAAAGGATCTTGTCGAGCTATTCGACTTCAAGAAGTTTTTTTAACTCCTCCGTACTAGGCTCTTTCTTAATTTCTAATTTAGGTATCTCTGGAACTGGTTTAATATTGTTTATTGTCTTTTGTTCATTGTCTATTTTCTTCTCTCCCACCATCGCCTTCAAAGCATCTCGAAGAGCAGAGATATTTTTCTCTTCTGGTCTTCTCTGATTATCTTCCTTTTTCTTAATTTCTTTTAAGGAAATCTTCAATTCTTCTTTCTTCAAAAGTTTGGGTGCTACTAACACAGAAGATACAACAGATTTCTGTCCCAAGCCTCGAGTATCTATAGCTTTGGATTCAACTTTTTTTGGATATTTAATAATTAATTCACTTCCCTTACCAGATGAACTTTTAGTAAGAGCTGGACCATGCCAATCAACTATCATCTTCTCCACTTCTGCTCTTGGATGCGCGAAAACTTTTCTCGATTGCTCTAAAATTTCTGATAGATGCGAAACAGGTGGTGGTGGAATGGGTGGCAAAGTAGAAGCCGAGAAAGGCTGAGACGAAACACTGTCAATCATTAATTTGAGGTAAATTTGACGAAGACCAAGATTGACCAAATCTTCTGCCGTAAAGATAGGTGCAAACTCTTTTTCAAGTACATCAGCGTCATAAGAACCAATCCGGAAAGTAATCATAGTACCGACGTTACCAAAAACTGCATCCCTAACCTCTTCCTCCATCTGTTCAATATATTGGTTTGCAATAGTTAGACCAAGTTTATACTTTCTAGCTTCTGACAAAATCTCGACAAAAGATTTATCAGCAAAAGATTGGAATTCATCCACAAAAAGATAAAATGGTGGCAACTTAGCGAGAGATGAAGCACTCTCATCTGCTCGACTCATGGCAGCTAGATAAATTTTGGTCACAAGCATTGAACCCAAGAGACGCGCATTCCCATCACCGACACGACCCTTAGAAAGGTTCACGATCATAATCTTCTTCTCATCCATAATCTGGCGAACATCGAAACTAGATTTGGATTGACCAATGATATTCCTAATTAAGGGATTACCAGCAAATTGACCAATCTTGTTTTGAATAGCTGGTGTCGCTTCCTGCACGTACTTGTCGGTGTACTTGGCGTATTCTTCGGTCCAGAAGGAGCGTACCGAAACGTCGGTCACGTTCGCAATCACTTTGGCCCTAAACTCTTTGTCTGTATACATACGGTTCACGGCGAGAAGTGTGGCTCCAGGATACTCAAGAAGGGCTAGGAGAGTATTCTGAAGTATGTAGGCCATACGTGCCGACCAGGCATCTTCCCAAATCTTCTCGAATACTGACATCAAGCCGTTGACTACCAAGTGCCGCTTCTCAGCACCAACATCTTCCATGATGTTAAAGGCTACTGGATATTGCATATCAAAAGGTGCGAAATATAAAACATCCTTGATACGTTCAGCAGGGATGTACTCTAAGAGTTTCTCAGCTGTACCTCCGTGTGGATCTATAAAGCAAAGGCCATTACCACTCTCTATGTCTTGAATGGCCATGTTCTCCAAGAGAGTCGACTTACCCATACCAGTTTTGCCAATGGCATAGATATGCTTGAGACGGTCTATAGCTTTAATACCGAACTTCTTACGCTCATGGCGAGAATCCGTCTCAGCGAAATAAGTTACTTTTGTAGTATCATCCATTTGAACTATTATACAATTTTTAGGTCAATTATAATAATTACTTGCCCGCCGAGACTCGGCAGGGGAAAATTAGGTTAATTTGGAAGTAAGGCTTCCTCAGTATATTTATTCCCTGCATTCCAAAGCATCCAAGAATCAAGACCGCTATCATAAGTCGCTTGAATTTGCGCACGAACCTTATCCTGACCGTAAGTGGCACCAAGATTGAAATCTTGGAGCCATGGGCGCAACTTCGACGGAGTCGAAGTTGCGCTACCTTGTGCCAATCTCTGCATCTCCTCTCTTCTTTTGCCCTCAGACATGGCAATATGGATCACCTCATATGGATACTCAGCTGGGTTAGCGAAGTTGTTCCACCCATTGGGATAATGTGATGGATAAACCATAGGAGCAATGTAATCAAAATGTGGTAAGGCCTTCTCAAGAACTTGCCCAATACCCATATCACTAACTACAGTGGTAGTCATACCAAAAAGATCTGCGGAAGTAACCACTCCAATCTCATCACGCACTTTCTCAGAAAGATAAATAAAAAAACTCTCCAGCATTTCAGAACGACTTAGTGGTGAGCTTGTCGAAGGGGACCATGTAAAATTAGTGTCATCCATATCACCATCAGATGGGTAACGCACATAATCATAATTCAATTCATCAAACCCGAGATCATATGAAGCTTTCGAAATGGCAACAATATAATCCCAATAAGGTTTCGCACCCACATCTATAAACGAAAGACCTTTCCTATCTTTCCACACCCCACCATTACTCTTGGACTTAACCGCCAACTCCGGATGAAGAGTGGCATAAAATGGATCTTGGAATACAGAGATACGCCCAATGACATAGATCCCGCTCACGTGGAGCTCAGAAATAAATTCTTTCAGATCCGCCACCACGCAACCCTTACCACCACTTGAATCAGGAATACCACTGTCGAAAGAAACGGTCCCCGTCGAATCCTTGATATCAATTACCATCGCATTCAACTCAGTATTCTCAATTAATTTCTTCAAACTACTGCGCCAGCTGGGAGTGGCAGCTACGCAAGCTGTCATATAAATAGCTTTGAGAGGATTCGGTGTAGAAAGATGTATTACTTTTGGCACAATTGCTACAGTACCAAGCTCTTCAAACTTTTCTGCCAAATAACTAGTTTTATAAAATTGTGGGATAAAAATATTCACAAGAAAAATAAAAAGAAAGAAAAACCCTCCAATGAAGACAAAAGTTTTCCACAATGAAGTCATATTAGTTTATATTGTCAATAACAGTTGGTAGCACATCAGAAGTCACCTCAGGAGGAAGTACTTTGCGAACTTGACGCATTTGAGCCTTAGCCTTCATAGAAAGTTTGCGGTCAATAGTCGCCCAAACAGAAACTGCAATGATAGCCAACCCTGCAAATACTTGGAAAAATGATTCCCATGCCCTAGGAAATCCTAGTAATGGCAAGAGAGCTACACAAATAGCAAGAAAAATTATAATCTTATTTTTTGACATAAAAAATATTATAGCAGAAAAGATTGTGAAAATAGACCTTTTTTGATATTGTTTTGACCTAGGTTCGCCTTCGCTAAAGCTTCGGCGAATTAAGCGCGCATAGCTCAGCTGGTAGAGCATTCGACTGATACTCGAAAGGTCCTTGGTTCGAACCCAAGTGCGCGCACAAAATGTGGGACATTTTGTGCGAACCGGAGCCTGACGAGGCGAGGTCGGGTCGGGCAAGTTTTTAGCAAAAAACTATGCCTGACCACCAAAACAAAAACCACCTTGCGGTGGTTTTTGTTTTCTATCGTTCTCTATTTTGTTCCGTTTGCGCCAGAGGCGCATCCTGCGTAGCTTTAGCGAAGCAGGACACTCGCTACCACTTTAGGGACTGTGGCGATGTCCTCCCTCAAGCTCTTACGAGCCAGTGGGAATCGACTTCCTTAATCTTAGTTTAACTAAGAGTTTTCTAATTGAATTACTCCACGAGCAGCTTCCGCTACCCGTGCCTTGTTACGACTTCGCCTTTGTCATTGAGTTTACCGTGGGACCACATACGTGATACTTCGGGCACTCCCAACTTCCCTGGCGTGACGGGCGGTATTTGATGTGTTATAATGTTACCATTATAATTCTCTTCAACACGGGGCAAGCGGTTTTCCCGCACCCTCGCGTTTTCCAAAGACTACTTATCCGATTTTCTTATCGAATTCACTTACATTGCCATGATAAGTTTTAGCCTTCTTTCCCAGTGCGCGTAGTTCATCGCGCATGGAAACGATTTTGTTAAATCCTTCGTCAGACAAATGTTCTTTAGCACATAGCATTAGAACTATTTCCCTAAAAAGAAGATAGGATTTTCTTTTCTTCGCTTGTAGCGGATGCTTATCGAGAAACGGGAATAAATATTCTTTCAAGTCCCAGATGCTAGTAATTTTGTACTTCGCATGTGGAAACCATCCATAACGCTCATATGAGCAGTCATAAATTCTCCCGATTCCGATAGTCACAAGTATGCGTTCGAGTATTTCTTGATCATCTTTCCGTAATTCTATTTCGAATTCCGGTCTGACCTCAAAACCTCGGCGCAATGTCTTATGCTTACCGATACTGATCGAAAAAGATCCTTCTCCATCAATAAATCCTGCGACGTATTGTGGATTTAACTTTTTCCTTTGGATTTGTTCCTTCCCAATCGGTAGTTCTAGCTTGGGGTTAAACCGAGCATCTTTCCGAGAGGTACTACGAACGCTGCTGACTTCTTGCATTTCATCATTATATCATTACTGATAAATTTCTCGGTGTGTATAACACAACGAGGATATGCAAGATCTCCCACGGTAACCGAATACACATTTTGTCTCCATCTCGATGCCACGATACGCAAAACGATTTTCTATAGAAGGCTTCTCCATGTACTCGCAGGATGACCTTCGTTTTGCGCCATTACTGGCATTCAAGCTACAGACCACTACTTTACCCCTTCATTCCGACGCCTCACGGTGTCGGAACTGGTATTTCATTTCGAGATGCTATAAATCACCTCGGTTGGACTTACACCAACTAGCGTACTCGATCGCATGGCGACCCGAGTACAAGACTTGAGAACGTATTCACCGCGGTATAGCTGACCCGCGATTACTAG
>CAZGIA010000007.1:22972-25360 GCA_964526075.1 uncultured Candidatus Saccharibacteria bacterium | reverse complement strand
TATTTCGGAGAGAACCAGCTATTACCAGGCTCGATTAGCTTTTCACTTCTTATCACAAGTCATCCGAGAGTATTGCACGGCTCACCGGTTCGGGCCTCCTCCCGCCTTTCGGCGGGATTCACCCTGCTCATGACAAGCTCGCTCTGGCTTCGGGTCTTTAGTATGCTACAAATCCTTCGATTGCTCTCAGGATAAACGCGCTATTCACACTCGGTTTCCCTATGGCTCCACCCTTTATTGGGGCTTAGCCTTGCCCCGCCATAGGCGGGGCGAGCAGCATACTAAAACTCGTTGGCTCATTCTTCAATAGGCACGCCATCACGGAGCACACCGTGATGGCGTGCCCGTTCTGACTCCTTGTAGACATACGGTTTCAGGTCTATTTCACTCCCCTTCCGGGGTTCTTTTCACCTTTCCCTCACGGTACTAGTTCACTATCGATCTAGAAGCATATTTAGCCTTACCGGTTAGTTCCGGCAGATTCCCCCGAGCCATTCGTGTCTCGAGGTACTCAAGAACGGAAACAAAAGAGTCATTGGATTTTCGCTCACGGGACTATTACCCTCTAGGGCGCTTCTTTCCAGAAGCTTAAGCTAACCAAACGATTTTTAACTCCTCTCGTCCCGATATTGCTATCGGGACGACATCTCCGCCTTACAACCCCCAGCATCAATCCTTGATTTCGAATTCCAAGGTTCGACCTTAAGAATTGCTTCCAAGGTCGAACCTTTATAGAAATCAAAGATTGAAACTGAGTTTGGGCTTTTTCGTTTTCGCTCGCCGCTACTAACGAAATGCGTCATTGTTTATAAAAACAATGACATTGTTTTCTATTCCTCCAGTTACTGAAATGTTTTACTTCACTGGGTGTATTCTCTGCATAATTTGCAGAGTGTCCCGCTAAGCGGGACGGGTTCCCCCATTAGGACATCTCCGGATCAAAGATTGCTAGGCATCTCCCCGAAGCGTATCGCCGCCATGCTGCGTCCTTCATCACTGTCTTCTAGTCAAGGCATCCACCGTACGCCCTTAAATTTCTTATTAGGAAATTTAAAAACCACTGCCAGTCATCTCTACAAAAAATGACTGGCATTACTTCACCTTGTTGTCCACGAGTTTCAAATCCGTGTTACGGATTTAAACAAACAACAAGTTGTCTGTCCTGCTAAATGAAATCAACTCCATTTAGCATTTTTCTACTCAACACTTAGTACAATCCTAAATGTTGAGTTTTTCTTGTCCGCCTACGAACCGAAAAGACCCCCATTTTTCGCGTTAGCGAAAACGGAATTCTTATATTCGTGACGGGATTAAATTTTCAAAGTACATCCTAGAAATGAACGGCCCCGCTTCTTTCGAAGCGGGGCCGTTAGACCTCAATAGACAGCTTTAGGGCCGTCTAACCACTTGGATTGAATTAAGGCTTCTAAACATTTCTAGGTAAGGGTTATTGTATACCCTTTCAAAAAGGGTGTCAAATCCTCTAGAACCTCCTTATTTATCAAGGCTTTTCTGGCTTCAAATCTAGGCAAATAGAATTTATGTGGACAACTCAAGAGGACTTCCTGCCTTCCTTTTTTAAGAGTGCGGTAAACTCTTTTTGTACTTTTTCTAACTTAGGATTAATGACAAGCTGGCAATAAGCTTGATCGGAATGATGGGCGAAATAATCCCTGTGATAACCTTCTGCCTCGTAGAAGCGTTCGAGTGGTGTTATCTCTGTGACGACTAGTGCTCCCTTAGAATTAGAGTTGTTGAGTTCGGTGATAAAGGCTTCAATTTCTTCCTTCTGTTCTTCGGAACTGTAAAAGCCAACTGAACGATACTGAGGGCCAATGTCATTACCTTGCCTGTTTACTGTAGTTGGGTCGTGTGAAGCAAAGAAAACTGTGAGCAGATCACGGAACTTCACCCCCTTAGAATCATACTCGAGGTAAATCACTTCTGCGTGTCCAGTCTCACCACTCGAAACTTTCTTGTAAGTAGCATCTTCAGCGGTACCACCAGCATAACCTGGAAGAACTTTCGAAACACCTTTCAACATCTTGAAAACTGCTTCAGTACACCAGAAACATCCTCCGCCGAAGGCTACTTTTTCCATTATGAACTTAAATTATTTGGGCTTATTGGCTTCTTGTCGAGCCTTAGCTAGCCTTTCCTCCTTTTCGCCAATACTGGATCGAAGACTCCCAACCTCACCCTGAAGTTTGCTAGCTTCATGTTCAGCTCTCTCAAATTCAGCCTTATATCTTCTGACCTCTTCTTCATTTCTTTCTAATTCTCTTTCTTTCTCCTTCAACTTAGCCTTTTCTCTCTCTATTTCCCTTTCCAAATCATGTGTATTTTCTACCATAGCTTTATAAGTTTAATAACCTAATTTAAACACAA
>CAZGIA010000007.1:19588-22872 GCA_964526075.1 uncultured Candidatus Saccharibacteria bacterium | reverse complement strand
TTAATTATAACCTACTTATAATCCATATCCAAAATTTTTTAAGGAGAGTAATAATCTTGTAAGTGAACGACTTGTAAACTATGGCTGTACTTTCATACTGAATTTCTGGTGGAGTGGGCTCAGAAATCTCTTCTTCTACAACCAATTCTTGATTATCGTTAGCGGGAATAAATAATGAAACCTTTTCTGTATCAACAGAAGCTAGGTTGGGCACAAGCTCAATCACATCCCTAGCCACGTCATTGCTTATCAAGGCTGAACTTGAACCACGACCACCACCTCCATTAGAAGACTCTACGATAAAAGAATCCTTCTTTCCGCTAGACTCCAAGAAACCTTGAGTAGTGGTAGATACTGTATAACTAGATTCGAAGATACCATCATCTTCATGGTCAAGATAGATCTGACTGGGTAAAGACGAGCCAATATCGAATTGAGCTTGAGTCCTGTTTGTAAGGGGTAAGTCAGAAAATATGCTGGTGCTAGTTACTTCTCCATCCACTATTGTTTGAATTCGAACATCAAAGGATCCTGAGTTTGTGGCACTACCCTTAACAACGTAGTTAACTCCATCTGGTAAGTAGGCGAACTTATTACCATCAATTTCTTCATATAAGACTCCAGGAATATTATTTTCAATATCTCCGTTCGCATTTGGTCCAACATGATTATTGGATGAGTCATAGATATGCAATTCAATAGGACTGTGGAAACTGACAATCTTACCATTCGGAATTCCACACCCGCTTGAGTCTAGAGATAAGTTTGGGAAACCGGAGAGGTTGGGCTCATCACTAGAGTTAAGTAAACTGACCACCAACTCCTTGATTCCAGAGGTGCTGGGCATCAAGGCGTGAACAGTATTTCTTAAATAATAAGTTCTCGAGGCGAGCATGGCCTCTGCACTCTTGAGTGGCACCGTGCCATCACCATCTATCAACTTAATATTATAGATTGGATGGGCTACCGAATCATCGAGAATATAAAATTGTCCTAAGGTGGGTATACCGCAACCTACGATATTGTACGTTTCCACTCCATAATCGGCTGGGTTGAGGTTGTCTATTTCTTCATGAAATTCTTTAGCCCTATCAATCAATACCCCATTTCTCCCATTGGTCTTCAAATAATCCCCAGTCTGAGTAAAAGTTAAACGACTATTCCCATTACTCCCATTAAAGACGTAATAATTTAAACCAGATTCATCAAAATATCTTTGACTTGGTAAAAGTTGATAAACTGAAGGCATGTTTTTAGAAATAATCTTAGTTCTATGCGTATTTAAGATGTCTAGTCCAAATTTTTCAAAGCCAAAATTATCACCATAATTTAAAATCTTAAACGCCTTCGGCGCACCAGTGTGTGGAGTAGCTATGTCAATAAACTTTTCAACTGAACTACCTCCATAATCCGCTAAATACTTTTTAACCAAAAGTCCTCCCATGCTATGAGCAATAATATCTACAGCTTCCGCCCCCGTTTGTGATCTAATTTCATCAATCCTTTCCTTCAGCTTCTGAACAGAAACACCAATATCTAATCGCCAGTCATACGGATACTCAAACAAATCATTCCCTTCAATATAGCCACTGGAAACCAAACCGTTAAACAACCCAGAAAAGAAATTGTGCCCTGGGAAATTCCTGATTATCAAATTCGCTTGAATTGAAGTTAGATCTTCCCCATCTTCATTTAAAATCAGATCATTTAAATATAAATCATCAAAAGATAATGCCATAAAAACAGTATTGGGCCATTTTTCTCCATCATTATTGATTAATGTGCTGGAAATTATCCCCGGCACTATAATCACAGGATTTGGCAGCGCTGGGTCACGGCGGAGCCAGGGATCATAAGTGGCGCTACCAGTTATGCGATAGCCTGTGCCAGTGGCGTTGCTGGTGTGTGTTGGTCCCGTGTCTCTTCCCCACCAGTTCATGCGAGCATCAAGGGTGCCAGTGCCAGTGTTTATAAGCGCTTGTGTCCCAGTTGGAGAAAAGTTGGAACGTGAGATTGTCGTAGAGCCAGTGGTTTGGTAAACATCACTCACGAAGCTGTTTGAGAAAGCTATATTGCTGAGTAGCACACTCCCACCTAAGTTATAAAGCGCCGCTCTACTCACTCCATTGAAACCACCCGTGTATTTGACGAATGTATGTGCCATCTCCCCCACAGAACCAGAACGGAATTCAATCCCATTCCAATCCATCGTGCTGGGAGAGGTTACAGAGCCATTGTTGTTGGTATCTCCACCCAACGAATCATCTTTAAGAGAAGTGAAATGAATTTTAGATCCAGCTGTTCCAGCGCTGATCAGCCTCCCCTGCACTATTATTTGAGCAGAGGACCCAAACTTGATAACAGCACTTGGGTCAATTCTTAAAGTGCTACTAGCAGAAACCCACACAATGTTGCTATTCGGAATAATTATAGGTAGATCCCCAGCCTGCCAAGTACTATCGGACGTAATTGTGCCTGTGAGCTCAAAGCCTCTATTTGTAATATCACTGCTCGCATTGCCGCTATGTATAAAAGCAGTAGCAACCCCCACCCGTCCTGTTTTCTGATTGCTAGAAAAAGTGTTACCAACCAGGGTGAGTGAGTCGACCCCATAGACATCAAGCCCTGCAATGGTGTTGTTCCTTATTATTGAATTGCGTACAGAAATCTCTCCATCATCACCATACAAGCCGTATGCATGATTCTCAATAATTGAGCCGGTAACACTGATTGAACCTCCTCGGTTGTTAATCCCCCGAAGATAGTTATCTGAAATCGACGAATTGACCAGTACTACACTCCCGCCCTGATTTTCAATTCCACTCTGGGTGCCCGCGCCAACGTATCCAGCATAGCGAACCACCACATGATCCAAGTTGCCGTGAGAACCGCTACCGAAGTAGATCCCCTTCCAATCCTTCATGGCCCCTGTAGTAATACCATTGCTTCCAGTATCACCACCAACTGAGTCGTCGAGAAGAGATGTGAAATAGACTGGCGCTTCGCTTGTACCTTGGGCAACCAGGGAACCATAGACTTCGAGTTTCCCTGCGCCACCATTTCTCCCCTTAACGACGACACCAGCTTCAATAGTGAGAGTGGTACTGGCACTGACAGAAACCACATTTTCCAAAATATAGGGACTACTTGAGGCCGTCCACACGGCATCTAGAGCTATCGCACCTGAGACACTTGTCTCAGCTGAAAGAATGCTTGGTGCGAGGAGAGATAGTATTAAAAGAGTTTTCAACTTCCTCATTTCGTCCGAAGGAAAAAACGTTTCA
>CAZGIA010000007.1:0-19488 GCA_964526075.1 uncultured Candidatus Saccharibacteria bacterium | reverse complement strand
CTGAGTTTGCAAAACTGTCAATTGATTTTGAAGCTGAGTAATGCGCTCACTCTTCTTTTCCTCAATCTTAGCTCTTATCTTAGATTGTTCAGTGTTACCTACAATCATTAGTTGGGTATCAAACACACTGATCGGTAGCAAACCAGTAAGACGAGAACTGAAGGAGATACTCTGTCCTGATTTAAGAATAGTATCTCGTGGAAAAACAAAGGTTCTTCCTCTCGTCCACAACACTCTACCAAACAGGCTGACTTCATATTTAGAATTATTTCTAATCTCCACCCGCTCTTCTGTTGCTATTGTAACCACAAATTCAGGTTCAATTATCTTCACATTGACACGCGCCACCGCTTCTCCTCTACCTGCTACTGAAGCATTGAGCACTACTACATACTCACCCGGATATTCATAGGTATGATTCAAGATATTACCTTCTTTTTCCCAACCATCTCCGAAATTCCATTTGAAAATGCTATTACCCTTGTATTCAATATTACTCTCAACCTTAAATTCAAGTGGACTTCCTACCGAACCCAACCTATCTCTCCCAGCACTTAGAGCAATTGCCACTTCAGGACTCTTATTACTTAACACGCTTGAGCTGTAATGCACCGAAGCAGTATTTGAGGAACTTGAACTAGAAGTATTTGTGGTGGTAGTAGTTTGGGAAGTGATAGTCTCGGTCGAAGTAGCAAGATTCGAATTATTATAAGAGGTATTGAAGGATTCTACCCAACCTGTCGAGGGTCCATACCCCGCCTTGACCGTGAGCACATAGTTACTAGCATCATTGTTTTCATAGTAAAAATTTCTATTGGCACTACCAGAACTAATGAAGTATTGGAGAGCGTTGCCTGTCTGGCCAGTGAAGGTTCCAGTAAGATTACTACTCCCTAGGGAAAAGCGAAGTGTCTGATTCACATGACAAGAAGATCCTGAACCGTCCTGTGTTTGCAAAGTAAGAGAGGTCTTACTAGTAGTGTTATTCCAAGTGCCTGGAAGGACAGCAACCTGAGTCACTGTGCAATGATCTGCAGAAACAAAAAGTGGCAAAGAAGCTAGGAGAAAAAGGAATACGAAAAATTTTCTATAGATATTGTCGAGCATAACCACTCACCACTATGCTTAAGGAGATTAAACACAAAAATCCAAAGAGAAATTTAAAAAACGCTTTATCCAAATAACGCATAGATTTATTATACATCAAAAAGACCCCCGAAGGGGCCTTTTTGATTAAGCCTTTAGGCTTGCGTAGTAACCCTTAAACGGATTACGGAAGTGAAACTGTTGAAGTCCTCCAAGCAGCGTTTCCACTCATGAAGTTAGACTCCTGAACACCTGCTGAGGATACCCAGTTGAGCTGAGCGATACCAATAGCGTAGGAACCAGTAGTGACCAACGCACCTGTTGAAGCTCTACCCTCGAAGAGGAAGGATACCGGTACATCGACCGTATTGCCCTCCTGCAATGTGAACGAGTTAGCAGTTACAGATACAACACCTGAAGGAACTGTCATCGAAGATGACGAAGCCCCTGAGGTTGTTACAGCAGAACCACCACGGTAGATGAGGAACGACGGACCACCATCTGTGCCAGTCTGAGTACCGTTTGAAGCAAACGGAACAGTAGTTGAGCCTGCATCACCGACGATGATGTCACCTCCAACTGCCTTCAAGCGAAGTACGAATGTAGCTTCAGCTGTTGAAGTTGAGTAGTTGTTCTGAGATGCAGTTGCAGACTTGGTGATTGACTTGGAAACCAAGCTAACCTCAAGACCAACTGATCGAACGTTGATAGTCTCACCCGTTGCAGAACCAGATTCAGTGATACCAGTACCAGCTGCATTTTCTGCAGTGACATCAGCGGTATCAATATCTACAGTAAACGATGTGAATGCAGTACCAGCAGTATCGATGTCAAGTTTGACTGTAAGAGTCTTGGTAGAATTCTTAGAGACAAGATAGTCGATATCCGCGAAGGTTGCACCCATAAGCGTAGCAGAAGTACCAGCAACTGAAGCTGAACCTACGAGGCTTGAGCCGTCATAAAGGTAAGCAGTAGTTGCAGTAGCTGTTGTAGTTGTACCACCACGAACGATGTCAACTACAAGGTCGGTGATAGTGACATCATCCTTCTCAGCTTTGAAGTCAACCTTCAAAACTTCGAGACCGTCATATTCATTCTCACTTGAACCCTGAGCTGCTATTACATCCATATCCTGAGGAGTATTGGTGTTAGTAGAAACTGTTAGAGTTGCGCTCTCTGAAAGTTGACCTTCAGAGGTGAAGTTGCGTGAGAAGGCAGTAGAAGGACCGTACTGGTTCACACCAGCACCGTCAATACCACGGACACCTTCAACAGGAACAATGACAGTCCAGCTGTCGCCATCGAATGCTGAATCCCACTGGGACTTAGCATCAAGAGCTACAGTAAGAACCTTCGTTGAACCCTTAGGAACAACAAAACCGAAGCCTGAGAGGGTAATGAAATAATCACTACCATCCTTAACTACAGTGTTGATGTTGAGATCCATGGAAGCAAGTACGGTAGAACCATCCTTGACATAGATCTTCCCAGCAATCTTTCTGTAGAAGTCAGTGTCATTGGTTGTACTATCAGAAGCCTCGTCAAGCTTGAGCTTGAGTCTCTCGATTTTGATATCGGAAGTCTTAGCTTCAAGCTTAACACCGAGAACATCTCTGTTGCTGTCATCCTCGTAAAGCTTCGCAGAAGCTGGAGTTGGATTTAGAGAAACAGTGATAGTGCCTTCAACACCAGGAGTGCCGATAACACCACCTACAGAACCGGGAACAGTAGCAACTGCGCCACTTGAGTTTGCTTTAGCGCGAGAAATCGGGCCAAAGTAACCTGTTGCGGAAACGCCGTTAGCTGCCTGCCATTTCATAACTGCAGCCTTAGTAAGAGAACCGAAATAACTATAAGAAACACCTACTGGCATAACAAGGTGGCCTTGACCAACCAAGTATTGCTGAAGGCTTGTAACTGCTGCACCTTTTGAACCGACAGTTAAGTCAGTATTGAAGGTGTAGGTAGCTACTGGAGCAGAACTTCCCTGAAGAGAAGCCAACTGCGCCATAAGTGCATTGATCTGAGCCTGAAGTTCAGCGATAGTCACAGCGGATGCCGGAGCAACCATACTGAGACCAAGAGCGACAGACAGACCAATCGTTGCGAATCTTACTTTTAACATTTTTAATCTTTTATTGTGCGCCTACTCTCTCTTATTAATTTCTAATCTTTGTTAGAGAAAGCAAACGGGTACTAATTTGCCGAGAACGGATAAGCCTTCCTCGGCAAGCCACGTAGGATTACTTCTCACGAAGTATCCTACAAGGACTACTATTAATTTTTCTACACACCCATAAAGTATAAAGGATGTTTATACCAAGTAGCAAATGTACTGTGGATAAGGTTTATATTACCAATTTTAGCCATTTTATGCAAGGGTGTAACGACTCCAACGTTTCTCCCCTATCTTCTTAAGAACCCCTGAAGCAACCATAGCCAAAAGCTCTCTCTGTATAGTCTTCTCACTGCAACCACTAATGAGGGGCGAAACGTCCTTTATCATAATTTCCTTCTTCCTCTTCAGAAGGTTAATAATCACACTTTGACGACTATTCTTCTTCACCGAGACAAGACCAAACTGTTTAAGAGGTCTAGAAGGTGAGGGTTCACCCAATAATTCTCTCTTAATTCCCATCTTTTTAATAGGCTCCTCCATAGTTTTGTCCTTTATCAAATTCTCAGATAATGGAATGTTAATCTGTGTCCCTCGAGAAGGAGAGGCAAAGAATTTCTCAGAGAGTACTGCTTGACCATCACTCTCTTCTAATCCTGATGGAAGCCCAATAGAATCAAGGTATTTTGAAAACTCTTGATTCAAGAGTGTATAGTTTGTATCAGAAAGCAGACCCACATTTTTAGCCATAGAAAGAAGGGCCACGATCCCCAACACAGTCTGTCTGTTTTCCAATCCAGCATAATCACGTTCCTCGAAAAGATAACTTTTAAAAGACAAACTCGAAGAAAGTAAGTGTGAAGATAATTCTCGCATCTTCCATTTCAGTGGTTCTTGGTCGGAGAAAAAGCTAGTCACCAAGTATACTGCTGAGGCTAATTTATTCACTTTTTTAACTGTATCGGACATATATGTAAAATATAGCTTATTTATTATGTCTTTTATCTGTCCTTTAATCCTACCACACTTTGTCCTTTAATGCAAGCTAATTCATTATTACTCTCAAAGACAATTTTTGCAAGTGAACTTTTCCGAAAATCTGGGGAGAGTCCCTATGTTATTATGTTGATAATGTCACGTAGAAAGAAGTTAGATAAGTATGGTAGGGCAGAGGAGGAAAAACCTTCTTTTAAACTTACCTCGCGAGATACATCAAACACAATCTTTGGTATCTTTTCTATACTACTTTCCCTTTTTCTTCTCCTTGCCGCCTTTAATCTTGCTGGCAAAGTTGGATCCATAGCTTTCGACCTGCTCACTTATCTCTCTGGTATTGGATACTATTTATTGCCAATTGTTTTCCTACTTCTCGCTATTTCACTTCTTCATGATAAGGGTCGAGAATTTGCCTTTCCCCAAATCCTAGGTTGTATACTTCTCTTCTTTTCTTCGCTTGGTTTTGTTAATTTAATTTCTGATAAGGGTGGCATCATCGGAGAATTCATATCTAGCCCTTTAATCTCACTCTTTGACATTTATGTCAGTGCACTTGTTCTCTTGGCTTTCACAGTGATTGCTGTTCTTGTTATCTTTGACATCTCCCTTAGACTTGATCTCACCAAATGGTACCGAAATATTGGTACGAAAGAAAAAGTAACTGAAGAAACGAAAGCTGAGTCACTAGCTATAGATAAAGCCATTGAAAAGATTGCAGAAAGAGCAGAAGAAGAAACCGCCAAAACGCGTTCTGAACCTACCACAATCAAAACCAGACAAGAAGAAAGTTTTGCTCCAATAGTGATTAGAAAAAGTGGTAAGGTCTGGACTCCTCCGCCACTCTCTTTACTCGAGCGTGATAGCGGTAAACCAGGTGTGGGTGATATCAAAGCAAATGCTAATCTTATCAAAAGAACTCTTCTCAACTTTGGCATCATTGTCGAAATGGACGAAATCTCGATCGGCCCATCTGTTACTCGTTATGCTCTAAAGCCGGCAGAAGGAGTTAAGCTTTCCAAAATTCTGGGACTCCAAACCAATCTTGAACTCGCACTTGCGGCACATCCAGTTCGTATCGAAGCTCCAATCCCTGGCAAATCTCTGGTTGGTGTTGAGGTTCCAAACACTGCCAAATCCACTATCGGTCTCGGCTCTCTTCTTTCAGAAATAGCTTACTCATCTTCAAATGATCCACTGATCATCGCTCTTGGTAAGGACATCACTGGCACTTCCATATTCAGCAACATCGCTAGGATGCCTCATCTCTTGGTGGCTGGCTCAACGGGTTCCGGCAAATCAGTCACTATTCATGCTTTCATTAATTCTCTCCTGTACCGTAACCCTCCAGAGAATCTCAAATTCATCATGATTGACCCAAAACGTGTCGAATTAACACTTTACAATGGTATTCCTCATCTTCTTACACCAGTTATTACTGAAGCTAAAAAGTCTATCATGGCCTTAAAATGGTTAGCGAAAGAAATGGACCGTCGTTACGATATTCTCGAGAAAACTAGTGTGCGCGACATTGGCTCATATCATAAAAATATTTATGCTGAAGCACTAGACAAGGCCAAGGAAGGTGCTGAACTTCCAGATTCTATGCCTTATATAGTGGTAGTCATAGACGAACTTGCAGATCTTATGCAAGCCTATCCTAGAGAACTCGAATCAGCTATTGTTCGTCTTGCTCAAATGTCTAGAGCCGTCGGTATTCACCTCATCCTTTCAACTCAACGTCCATCAGTAAATGTTATTACCGGACTCATTAAAGCTAACATTCCTTCCAGATTGGCGCTTCAAGTAGTCTCACAAATAGATTCTCGTACCATTCTGGATGCTCCAGGTGCCGAGAAACTTTTAGGCGCCGGTGACATGCTCTTCCAAGGAGGTGAGATGAGTAAACCCGTACGTATTCAATCTGCACATATTCGTGAACCAGAGGTGAAGGCAGTAGTGAAATATCTTAAAAATTCTTATGCTGATGAACTTCAAGATGAAATTAGCTTCTCAGCTGAAAATACTTCTAACGCTATTTTCTCATCAGAGATCAATAGTGAGGACAACTTCAATGGTAATGATGACGAACTTTACGAAGAAGCGCGTGCCACTGTCATGGGTTCTGGAAGGGCTTCAACTTCATTTCTTCAAAGGAAGTTACGTGTCGGTTATGCTCGTGCTGCTCGTCTCATGGATATGCTCGAAGAGCGTGGAGTAATTTCTGCCGGATCGGGAGCCAAACCTCGTGAGGTAATCGGATTCGAGGGTAACTCAAATAGAAATCTAATTAAGGAAGAAAATACTTAAATATGTCACTTTCTGTTCGTCATGTCATTCTGATCATTCTAGGTTTCGTTTTTATTCTCTACTGTCTCTTCCAGGCTCGCTTTTTAATTCTTGGACCCAGCATAAGTATCAAGAGTCACAAGGATGCTACCACCCTTTATGATTCTCAAATTACCCTTTCTGGTACAGCTAGAAATGCAGCATGGATTAGTCTCAATGATCGCCAAATCTTCACTGATGAAAAGGGGCTTTGGAGTGAGAAATTGATCCTTGCTAAGGGTCTCAGTATAATGACACTCAGGGTTCGCGATCGCTTCGGTCGCGAGAGAATGTCCTCAGTGCATTTGGTACTCAATTAATTTATAAACATATGATCAAACAGAAAAAATCTAAAACTGGCAATACAGAAGAAATTACAGAAAAGATAGACCTAACCAAAAATATTGAAACAACGCTTGATGCCATTCGTACCAAATTCGGTGAAGACTCAATCATGAAGCTTGGTGATAAACCAAGAGTGGGTATTGATGCCATATCAACCGGCTCAATCGGATTGGATGAGGCTCTTGGTGTTGGAGGACTTCCTCGTGGTCGTATTATTGAAATATTTGGTCCAGAATCTTCTGGCAAAACCACTCTTTCACTTCACGTAGTAGCAGAAGCTCAAAAGCTTGGTGGTATCTGCGCTTTCATTGATGCTGAGCATGCCATGGATCCAGAGTATGCAAGAAAATTGGGCGTAAAGCTTGATGAACTTCTCATTTCTCAACCAGATACTGGTGAACAAGCGCTTGAGATTGTAGATTCTCTAGTACGTTCAGGTAAACTTGATGTCATCGTTATTGATTCAGTTGCAGCTCTTACTCCCAAGGATGAAATTGAGGGTGATATGGGAGCGCACCATGTCGGCAAACAAGCCAGACTGATGTCTCAGGCTCTACGCAAGCTCACAGCTATCGTGGCCAAGAGCAGAACTATTGTGATCTTCATCAACCAGATTCGTATGCAGATTGGTGTCATGTTTGGTAATCCAGAAACTACTCCAGGAGGCAAGGCTCTCAAATTCTATACTTCAGTACGTCTCGATATTAGAAGAATTGCTCAGATTAAAAAGGGTGAAGAAGTGATGGGTGGCAGAACGCGTGTGAAAGTGGTCAAAAATAAGGTGGCAGCTCCATTCAAGCAAACTGAATTTGACCTCATGTATAACGAAGGCATTTCTCGTGAAGGTGAGCTCATGGCTCTTGGTGAGAAGTTTGGAATCGTGCAAAAAGCTGGCAGTACCTACAAATACAACAGTGAGAAGCTAGCCGTCGGCTACGACGCCACCCGCACCTATCTGCGTGAGAACAAGCCTATTGCAAACGAGCTATTGAAAGAGATTCGTGCAAAGTTGAAAGAGATCTAATTAAAAAGACTGTGGTGAGAAGGCGAAGTTTAAAAAGGCACTATAGCATGAGCAAGGACTCTCCTTGCTCAAATACCACCTTTTGTTAAAATTAATTTATGTACAGAAAAACTCCGTTAGCCGAGGGGGAGCACTACCATATTTATTCCCGCGGTGTGGAAAGACATAAAATCTTTCTCAACAAGAATGACTACGAAAGATTTACTGCCCTTCTCTACATTATGAATCAAGATGAATCCTTCAGAATGGATAACTTCCTCCGCCAAAAAGTCAGACCGCTAAATGACATTTTTAAGGAGAAAAAAGGCAAAGCGCTCGTCTCTATCTTGAGTTATTGTCTCATGCCCAATCATTTTCATTTGATACTGTACGAACATACTGAAGGAGGCATCAGCGCGTTTATGGGTAAACTCCTTACCGCCTATTCAATGTACTTCAACACCAAATACGAACGCAGCGGCACCCTCTTTACTCGACCGTTTAGATCAGAACATATTTCAAATGAACCTCAGTATCTCCACATATTTTCTTACCTTCATCTCAACCCTCTTTCAATCATCGAAAACAATTGGAAAAAAGTTGGTATTAAAAACAAAAAAGCGGCAGAAATTTATTTAGAAAAGTACCAATTCTCCAGTTACCAAGATTTTATAGGTGCGGACCGTAAGCAAAATCCAATTATTGATTTTTCTCTCATTCCCAACCATATCCGATCAATGAAAGCCGACCTCAAGACGTGCGAGAAAAATTTCCAAAAATATCAATCAACTTGAGTATGAGCAAGGACTCCCCTAGTATGAGCAAGGACTCCCCTTGCTCACTTGCACTGTGTGGTTTTTTAGCCTAGTTTTGCATTTACGCTATTAATATGTAAAATAACCCAACAATGTTGGACTACAGTGAGATCACGGTTCACAAATATATTATCTTTGAAAAGGAGCCTTGGGAGGTGCTTGATGCTCACGTCTTTAGAAAACAACAAAGAAAACCTGTTAATGCTGTTAAGCTTCGCAATCTCATTACTGGACGTGTTACTGAAACCACCTTCCATGTCTCCGATAAGGTAGAAGAAGCCGAGATTAATAAGAAAGAGGTGAAATACCTTTATACCACTAAAGGGGAGTTCTGGTTCTGTGATGTCCAGGATCTCTCAGCTCGTTTCAAACTCCCAGAAGAAATGATCGGCTTTCCTGCTAAGTTTCTGAAGCCCAACATTATAGTAGATGCCATGCTCTTCAATGATCCTTCGAATCCCTCAGGACTAGGACGCATCATTGGTCTCAAGATGCCAGTCAAAATGGAGTTGAAAGTGACCGAAGCTCACAATACTACTCGTGGTAACACCGCTCAAGGCGCTACCAAAGCTGTGGTACTAGAAACTGGTGCTGAAATTCAAGTTCCGATGTTTATCAAAGAGGGTGATATCGTTCGAATAAATACTGAAACTGGAGAATACACTGATCGAATCTAAACAAACAAGGGGTTAAGTTTTACCTAGAAACGTAAGGTAGCAAGCCAAGGAAGCGTGCACGCTTCACTGCAGTTGCAAGATCTCTTTGGTCACCCGAGGGAATACCAGAGCGTTTCTTGGATTGGATGCGAGCATGAGGAGTAAGAAACTTTTTAAGTGTCTCAACATCTTTATAGTCAATATGACTAATCTTGTTGTCTTTGAAATAATTTTTCTTTTCCATGATTGTTTATTCCGCCCCTCGACGGGCTCGGGACATTTTAGCTAAAGCTAAAATGGTATATCGTCAATGTTAATGTTTTCTTCAGGATATTCAATAGCCTCAGCCTGAGGTACTTCTTGCTTGCTTTGGCCATCCACAGCTTTAGCGGAGGAGTCTCCGGCAGCCGCACCGACATTACCTGGCTTTGGACCAAACTGAATACGATCAGCTACGATCTCAGTGCGATACTTCTTCTGACCATCAGCACCATCCCAACTCCTAGTCTGCATACGACCTTCGGCAAGGATAGACGAGCCCTTCCTAAGATACTGTGCCGCAGTTTCTGCCTGACGACCAAAGACGACAATATTGTGGAAATCTGAAGATTCTTGCTTCACACCATTTTTGTCCTTCCAAACACGATTAGTAGCAAGACCGATCGTAGTTACCTGAACTCCAGAGGGCAAGGAACGTAATTCCGGATCACGAGTAAGGTTTCCTATGACGATAGCTCTGTTGAAAAACATATTTTTATTCTACTACAACCGTCTCGACTATTGTATGACTATTTTCATTCTCAGAAGAGAACCTGGCTTCTTCGGAATCCTTCGCCATTTTTTCAAGAATGGCGGCACGAGCCTTGGCAAAGGTGAAAGTTGAATCATGCGGAGCCTTGATCAAGAGAAACCGAAGCAACTCCTCAATCTTATCGAGCCCAGTTTTAACCTTAGGAACAATTGAAGCTTCGAGTTCAAATTTCATCCAACCTATATATGCCTCATTGGTCACATATTTACTCGCCCCTACAACCTTGCTCATACTATAACTAAGTTCTTGTTTAAAAGGATCCTCACCATCGAAAACTTTGCCCCCAGCTTTGGCCACCAACCCTTTCATCTTTTCAACTACAAGAGAAAGCCCGTCCTCTGGGATGCTTGGTAGTATGAGATAGCCTAATTCGTAAGTTTGCATTGCTGGGTTACATTATCATATTGATGGCATTCTCGACAAGGGTCCTTCGCACGAGCTCAAGATCTTCAACCCTAATCCTAGCAATCTGCTTCACCACCTCAGAAACATAGGCAGGCTCGTTTCGCTTACCTCTATATGGTACTGGGGCCACATATGGAGCGTCTGTTTCTGACATAATTGAGCTTAAGGGAGCGTTTTTAATAACCTCGTCGTATTCGTGGACGAAGGTAATTACTCCAGTAAACGAGAGCGTAAATCCTATAGCAATAAATCTTTGAGCAATTGCCCAATCCCCGGCAAAGAAATGCACATTACCCCGCAATTTCTCTCCATGCATTTTCTTTAATGGTTCAAGGATTGCCAATATTTCCTCGTAGGCATTGCGGGCATGAATCATCAGAGGCTTATTGTGATTGAGAGCGAAATCTATTTGAGCCAAAAATAATTTCTCCTGACGCATGTAGTCCACAGCTTTGTCCGCATGATAAAAATCCAGTCCGCACTCGCCTATCGCAACTACTTTCGGATGACTTACTAACTTATTAAACTTATCAACTTCAAAACTTTTTGACGGATCATCGACCGGATGAACTCCGATCGAAGCATAAATACCCTCATGCCTTTCGGCAATCTCTACCGCCTTTCGAGAATTCTCGAGGTCAGTCCCAACAATGATCGTATGCGTATCAGTCTCCTTAAGTCTCTCTATCGCCTCTTCTAAATCATTTTCGTACTTAGAGGAGTTGAGATGAGAGTGGATGTCAAAGTATTTTGGCATTCAAGCGTGGAAAAAGGTTCTCAGGCTTCTTGTTTTCACCTATAGCACTCAGAATCTTGCTACTCACCTCAGGCATGAAGATGGAGAGGGACTGAGCAATATGCGAAAGCCTAGTAACCATTTGATTAATCACCTCTTTATCTTTGCTCTCCCAAGGTTTCTCTTTCTGGATGAAAACGTCAAGTGAAGTAATTTCACTCCAGATATGATCCATTGCTCTTTGGAAGTTAAACTCAGAAAGTAAGGTGGCAAGAGTGCCATGAGACTGATGAGGCGTCACCTCTGGTTTCTCTAAATAAGTTTCGCTGAGCTTCATAATCCGAGAAACTAGGTTACCCAAGCCGTTGACTAGATTGGCTTCATACCATTCATCCAATGAATCTGGTGTCACATCAGTATCTTCTGTCGAATGCACGTGGCGTAGAAGTAGATAGCGGGTAGCATCAGTGCCATATTTCTCTACAAGAGTATAGGGACTAATCACATTGCCAATAGACTTACTCATTTTGTGCCCACCAGAGTTTATAAAGCCGTGATAAAAAATCTGATCCGTGTTTTTCAAATCAGCGGACATGAGTATGGCTTGCCACATTAGTGACTGAAAACGCACTTGGTCCTTGCCTGCCATTTGGAAAGTGTGCCCTTCTGCCCAAAACTTTTTAAAATTGCCCTCTTCGTTGGGCCAACCTAGAGTAGAGATATAGCTAGTGAGAGCGTCTAACCAGACATAAATCACCTGTGTCTCATCTCCTGGCACAGGAATACCCCACGAAAGCTTGGATTTTTCTCTTGAGATACTAAAGTCCTCAAGTCCTTCTCTCACAAATTTCAAAGCTTCTTCTCTTCTCCAATCCGGTATGACCGAATTGGGATTCGAAAGGTAGCCCAGCAAAGCCTTTTCATAATTGCTGAATTTGAAAAACCAATTCTTCTCCTTCAAGAGTTGTGGTTCAGTTTGATGAATCACACACTTCCCCTCGACCATATCTCGCTCGGAGAGATAACGCTCGCAACCGACACAATAAAGACCCTCGAATTCCTTTTCATAAATATCCCCCTTTGCTTTGCAACGACTCCACATCTCTAGAACTGCAGCTACATGACTGGCATTAGTGGTTCGAATGAAAGCGTCATAACTCAAATTAAGGTTGTACTTAAGCTTTTCAAAACTAGCTGCATAATGGTCCACATACTCCTTCACATCTTGACCAGTCTTTTCGGCAGCTTCAAATATTTTCTGACCATGTTCGTCTGAACCAGTGTTGAAAAATACCTCACGCCCGATAAGCCGCTGCCACCGTGCTACGGCATCAGCCTGAATAATCTCGAGAGCAAAACCAATATGTGGTTCTGCATTGACGTAAGGTAATGTAGTTGTAATATAGAAACTTTTCTTTTCAGTCATGGTTAATTTAAGCGGAAGGTAGTTTGGTGCTCTTCCTTTCCTCTAGATCATCAATAAATTCCATAAGCACAGCTGCTATAGGTACGGCCACAAGCAGTCCAAGGAAGCCTCCAAGCTGACCACCAATGACAAGAGCAATAATTGAAATCATGGGTGGCACTCCCACCACCTTCTTGACCACCATAGGATAGATGAGATGATTCTCAAACTGTTGAATGATGAGATAAAGTAGAGCTACGATAAGAGCTGTAGGCGCATCGATTGAGACATAAGCTACAAACACTGCTGGAATAGCTGCAATGACCGGGCCGAAAAGAGGAATGAGTTCAAGAATACCTGCCAACACAGCCAAGAGTAAAGCATGAGGTACACCAATAATCAGAAGCCCAGCATAGACTAGTATCATCACTAAAACACCTAGCAAAATCTGCCCCTGCATCCAACGACCAATCTTCAAGTTGGAACGATGCCAGAGATTAATCACATAAGATTCGTGTTTGACTGGAGTGATTACCCTAAGAAATTTAGAAATACCATCTTCTTGTACCGCGAGATAGAAGGAAAGTACGATAATAAGTACAAAGCTCATCACCCCCCCTGAGACCAAAGAGAGACTAGTGAAAATACCCCTAGAAAGGAAGGAGGAAAAATTATTCAAATAAGTACCCAGGTCACCAATCACAGCTGGAGTATTAAGGCCAGAGAAAATATTCTGTGTTTTAAACATTCCAGAAAGAAGATTGTCACTAGCTATCGAATTGGAATAAATGGTGAGAGTTTTGACGAAACCTGCCATTTCTCCTATCAGTGGTAAAAGAAGGAAATAAAAGAAGCCAGAAAGGAAAAGTGCTGCCACAAAATATACTGCCACCACTGTCAAAATACGTGGGACATTTTGCCTCCTTGCCCAGAGTGCAACTGGTTCAATAGATGAAGCAATAATGATTGAAACCACAATGCCAAGTACAAACTGATAAACTTGGAAAAAAGCGTAGGCCAAAGCTACAATAGCAACAGCCCTAACCCAACTCCCAGTAGTGATAGTTAGTTTCTGATTTTCATCCAACATAAAGCTATCTTAGCACTATTTCAAACTTAGCACTTTCTGAATCTTCTTCTTATTCTTAATATCACCAACGATGGCTAGATTGAGCCTGTTTTTCTGAAAGAGATTCTTGGCTACCATCATCACTTCCTTAGGGGTCACCTTGCGAATTTCCTTCTCGATCTCTGCCACAGTTTTAAGTTTACCACTCATGACTTCCTCCATTGCATAAAATTCAGCCAAGGCATCTGTCGTCTCCAAATTCATATAAAGATGCCCAATATTATGCTCCTTGGCCTTCTCCAACTCTTCATTTGAAACAAGAGTCTTGGTTAATTTCTCACACTCTTCCAGAAGAACCCGTGTCACCTCCTCAGCACGAGAAGCATTAATACCTGTAGCAATAGTAAAAGCTCCATGATCAGTAGATTGATCATGCCCTGCTCGTACGTAGTAGCAGGCACCTAATTCATCTCTCATTTTCTGAAAGAGACGCGAAGACATTCCCTTACCTAAAATTTCTGCTATAACAGTAGCAACAGCGCTTCTCTTATCCTTGGCTCCAAAGGAGCGGAAAGCCATGACCATATGGGCCTGATCAGTCTGCTTTTTATGTATTGAGAGTTGGGGTGAACTTTGTCTTTCTCTGACCTTTTCCATAATAAGTTTCTTGCCTTGAGGAATTTTCTTGAAACGCTTTCTAACTTCACTAACTACCGCCTGTTTGCTAACATCTCCCGCCACTACGACCAAAGTCTTAGAAGCAATATAATGACTATTTCTATATTTTACAAAATCAGCCCGAGTGAAGCCCTTGATATTGTTGCTTGGTCCTAGAATACTGCGTCCTCGAGGAGTGTCCCCATACATTAATTGGCTCAAGACATCCCACACTTTCCTCTGAGGCAGATCTTCATACATACTAATTTCTTGAAGAATAACTCCTCTTTCTTTCTCTAAGTCATCCTTTGGTAAAGTGGGATGGAGATAAAGATCAGAAATAATTTCAAAAAGTTTAGAAAAACTCTTCCTCGTAGCTTTAGCATAATAACCAGTGTACTCATTGCCAGTGAAAGCATTATTTTGCGCACCCAAACCATCCAACTCCTTAGCAATATCGCCAGATTTAGGTCTCAAAACAGTTCCCTTGAAACACATATGTTCCAAAAAGTGCGAGAGTCCATTCTGTTTCTTAGTCTCATAATTGGAACCTGTTTCAACCATCACCAAGACCATAACCGAAGGATTGCCCTTAGTCGGTACAGTAATCACTCTTAAGCCATTAGGTAATATCGTCTTTTGGTACCTCATGTAGATGAAGATTACCTTATGCTAGTCTTTCTTTCAAATGAGAAGGTGGTAAGAGTTATTATCACCTAACGTCTACATATTTGTAGGTATTGACATTGTACATACAACGTATATCATGATTTATATGGACACAAAAGTAAATTTTAGAACAAACAAGAAAGTTTTGGCTAGCGCAGATAAAATCTTTCGCAGTATGGGCATGGACAGATCTACTGCTCTTAATATGTTTCTTAACCGTGTCGAAGCCGAGAAAGGTCTCCCCTTCCAACCCTCAACCACAAAGATGATAGAACTCAAGAAAAAGTGGGACAAAGAAATTGCTTTGGCTAAAAAGAGTAAGGGCTACACCAATACTAAAGAAATGTTTCGTGACATCTTGCGGTAATATGTCTGAATGTATATTCAGAAACCTACGCGAACATTTAGGCTCACATTCTCACTTATTCGGATAGGATATTGAGGAGTTCAGAGATCTTCACCCGGAAATAGTCTAATTGAATAAGTTTTCATCTCTCTTGACTACTCTGGCCAATCCTTCTGATTTAACTCTAACCTGCTTGGCAGTATCTCTATCTCGAACCGTGACGGTACCATCTTCCAAGGTTTGAAAATCGACAGTGACGCACAGACTCGTACCAATCTCATCTTGTCTCCTGTAACGTTTACCGATGTTGCCGTTGTCGTCGAATTCAATATTGGGAATTTCTTTCTTAAGCATGGTGTAAATCTCACGAGCCTTCGAAACTAATTCAGGTTTATTTTTCAAAAGTGGAAAGACCGCTACACGCACAGGCGCAATATTCTTGTTTAGTTTGAGATAAGTTCTTTTCTCTCCCCCAAGCTCATCTTCGGTATAAGCAGACACTAGAATAGCTAAAAGGGTACGATCTACACCAAAAGATGGTTCTATCACATGTGGCACAAATCGCTCTCCAGACTCTTCGTCAAAATAATTCAAGTTGTGATTCTTAAGATCGTAATCAGTACGATAGGCTAAACCACAAATCTCCCCCCTACTCCCGAATGGATAGTCAAACAGGAAGTCGATAGTGCGTTTAGAATAGTGGGCCCGATCATCGGCAGAAACTTCCTCCTCATAAGCCCCGACTATACCAATTTCTTTCACAAATTTATTTATCACATCACGCCAAATTTCAAAATACTTTTCCCAATCATGTTCTTTGATAAAATATTCTACTTCCATCTGCTCGAACTCTCTTTGTCTGAAAGTGAAGTCTCTCGGTGAAATTTCATTACGGAATGCCTTGCCGATCTGTGCTACACCGAAAGGCATTTTAGGATGATGCGCATCAATAATGTTCTTGAAATTGACAAAAATACCCTGAGCTGTCTCTGGTCTTAGATGGCTGATAACAGCATCCTCCCCCGTACCGACTTGAGTTTTGAAAATTTCATCACTGAAGTTAGCTACATGTCCAGAAGCCTCAAGTACCTTGGGAGAGCTGATGATCGAGGTCCTAATGCCATACATATCCTCTCTATCGGATACGAACCGATTCCACCAGAATCTCTTAATGTTATCTAAGAGCTCATTGCCGTAATGTCCATAATCCCAGAACCCAGAAAAACCTCCATAAATCTCAGAAGATGGGAAAATAAACCCCCTTCTCTTAGAGAGGCTCACTATCTTTTCCATTAGATCATTAGTCATTGAGAATTGATTGTAAATTGAAAATTGAGAATTGTAAAATTTAAAATATGTACAACATACATATTTTACTTCACAACCACATCATCCCCTTGGATAAAAGTAGGATCACTTGGCATACGAGTAGTTAGCGGTGAGTTGGTAAGTGTGAGAACCTTCCCCGTTCCTCCTTCGACACCGGAGAAAGTGAGATTGGTCACCAAGATCGGAGTTACCCCGACTTGATTGACTGTTGGTATAAGTGAAACTTGGAAAGCTACTTCCCTTAGAGATGTAGAGAAGCCAACAATCGCAGAAAGTGTGCCAAGATTCCATGTGACCATACCAGTTTTATCGTCATAAGAAATCTCTTCAGCTACAAAACTTTTCGAACTAACCCATTTTACATTAGAACCAAGTCTACCAACTACCTTGGCCTGAGAGACATCTCCTTGAGTATTTCCTACAGACCAAATAACTGAATAAGTAGTCGTAGCACCAACCTTAGGTGGTATGGGCCCACTATTCACAAACGAACCAAGCGAATGAACGACACGAGAAGTGAGTGTTACTTGAGAAGCCACTTTCACCAAACGACTTTCGTTTACAGAAAGAGGTTGAAGACTACCAACTGGTGTTCCAGTTAATACAAACTGAAAATCAATATCTTGATTCGAACCAGAAAGAGCAATATCAGATAAAGATGAGAAATTGAAGGAAACTTGCCCACTTTCACCAGGAGCAAGTTCAGCTTGTCCTTGAATATTGGAGAGATCCCAAGTGATACGCTTGGTTAGCGGGTTGAAGTTACCACCACTCTCAACTATAACTGAAGACTTATCAAGCGCCGCACCAGATATTCTCGCCTCAAGACGCGGACTGAGAAGTCTCTCTGAAAGATTGTTTTGGAATTTGACACCAACCCGAATAGATTTACCGACCGGAGCAATATAAGTTTGACTATTCTCACCGTTGAAGGTAGCGGATAGCCCAATAGCTGGTCGTTCGATAAGTATAGTCTGTTGGTCCGAGAGCACCACCGTTTTGAAATTTGGACTCAAGCTTTGGTTCTCAGATACACCAATATAAAAGCGGAAGGTTCTCTCCTCTTGATTCTCGCCTAGGAGCCTACCCTTAATCTTCACTTTCTTCGTAACTCCGGGAGAAAGATCGCCCAAAAACCACAAATTTCCATCACCAATTGCCTGCGGAGAAGTCTCAATAGCAGAATAACCATATGGATATTCTGCCCGAAGCAAAACATTTTTCAAAACTTCACTTCCATTTAAAGTGATGACCACTTCAGTATCAAAAGTTTCGCCAGATGTCACCATTTGTGGACTATTAATCTTAAGAGAAAGAGGTGTGCTCCCAATCGTTACCGAATACAACTTCTCCTTATAGAAGGTAGCATTTGAACCCTTCACCTTGTACTCAAGAGAAAATTTGATCTCCTTACTTTCTTCCTTAGAACCGATTAGGACCATTGCAACATTTTCCACTTTTTCATCACCAGCTTTCACCACTCCGATCTCTTCACGTGAATAAGTAAGTATTTTTGAAGTATCTTTTGGATCTCTTGAACCTTGTGGGAAGGTTACTGAGAAATTAACTAGTTCAAGATCTGTATTATTCTTGTTTTCAATAGTGACGGCAAGTTCCAACACCTCACCTGACGAAGCTGTGGTCGACCCAACTATATTGATATCAACATTCTTCGAGGAAACGAAGTTTATCCCTCCAAAGAAGATTACCCCAGCTACCACTACCGCTCCGATGAAGAAAATGATGGTAAAGATAAAAAATCTTTTCATAAATGGGTGTGACTCATCAACTTTTCTTTCTCTCTCTAGAATTTCATCCAACTCGCTACCTCGCCACTTCTCCTCCACTTCAGGAATCTCAATCTCCTTAACTCCACTTCTTTTCTCAAGAGGATTCTTGTAACGAGTACGAGAATAGAGTGTATCGCTTAGATTATCTACTTTGCTAGTTTCTTCTGGCATAACAATACTGATGTATGAATAGAGATTCTATTATAACAAACTTCCAGTCTAAGCCGAGAGATGGCTAGCTTCAAGACCAGAGTTGATCGCTCTGACTAGATCCTTCTTCTCCAGTCTCAAATCAGTCTCTTTCAAATAACCCAAATGATAAAGCATCTGAGCTACAAACTGTTCCTCCCCCATTTCTCCTCTTTCACCCATTAATCCCTTTTCTACAATATCAAAAAGTTCCGGATGTGCTGACTCCCCTTGCACCAACTTACCTAGCAATACCAAGGGTCTGACAATCTCCGCCCTAGCTTGAATTCTCTCGATAAGTTCCGCCGAAGTGATTCGCCAATATTCCTTACCACGCACCAGCGAGATTGTAGCTAAGGCTATCGGTTCCAACACTCCCCGTAACTTCGAACTCTCCTTCCTCACACCAAGAGCAGTAGCTCGAATCAGACCCAAATCTCTGGTGAGAATAGAATAAACCCGATCAGCTTCACGTAGCGACCGTTCAGAGAGAATCAATCCCTTGGTGGTGTAGATGTGGTAACTCAAAAGTAATTTACAATTAACAATTAACAATTTTCAATTAAATTCGACATTCGTTGCCTTTTTAATCTCTTCAGCATGTTTCCTGAATAGATCTTCTTGTTCATTGTTAATTGTATATTGTGCACTATCTCCCGGCTTAAGATTGTTTTCTTTTCTCCACTCCTGCACAGCTCGTATCGCATCTCGCACTCTTCCCTCTTCTTCTAGTTCTGGAG
>CAZGIA010000006.1:21231-29192 GCA_964526075.1 uncultured Candidatus Saccharibacteria bacterium | reverse complement strand
GTGGAAATCATAGATGAAACCAGGTAATATCTCCAAACATAAGGAGGGCTCGCCTAATGGTATGGCACTGGTCTTGAAAACCAGCGGGATTAAACCCTTAGAGGTTCGACTCCTCTGCCCTCCGCTTTGTTTGAAAAGATAAAACATAAATATGATCAATGGGTGATATAATTTTAAGATGTATAAACACTCATCTTTCAAAATCGAGTGGGACGCTCATGAATACGAACACAAAGAAAGAAGTTCGGATTGGTTCTGGGCAGTGGGTATCCTTTCTATCTCAATCGCTGTAGCTAGTGTAATTTTTGGAAATATTATCTTTGGTATTTTTATCCTCACAGCTGTCTTTGCCTTAGCTCTCTTTATCAACCATCCACCCTCCACCCTACATGTGCTTATAAATGAACGCGGAATTACCAAAGGTAGAATTCATTACCCATACTCCACTCTTCAATCCTTCTGGATAGATGCCGAGCACTCGCATCCTAAAATCATGCTAACTTCTGAAAAACTTTTCATGCCACTTATTATTGTTCCCCTCTCAAGTGATGTTGATCTAAATGAATTACACGATACTCTCACTAAGTTTCTTGATGAGAAATATCACTCCCTACCCTTGGTTGAAAAACTAATTGAATTCCTAGGATTTTAATAGCGTGAATTCCATTTGGGCGGTAAAAACTGCCCACCCTTGATCATACCCTCCATATCTCTACTGTAAAGTGCCTCTGTAAATAAAATATGCTAGCATAGCCTTGTTTGATAAATATTCTGCTCCCATCGTTCAATGGATAGGACATAACTTTGCGGAAGTTAAAATGTAGGTTCGATTCCTACTGGGAGCACAAACACGAAACAAAGCGGTGAACCCGCTTTTTTTGTATGTGGTGCTGTATTACTCTGCTTTGCCCACCCGTGCGCGCACGAAAGACATTCCCAATGTCGTACTTTCTAGTGCATCATTGTACCATCGGGAGCGTTCTTCGTACCTTCAATAACATTTACAACAAAATTAGAAGTGATAATTTTCCCTTCATGCTGAAATTGTGAGAATAGCTTGTAATTTCCGGCCTCAGGAAATGTGATAACAAAATTTACTTTGCCAGTTTGCGGTTCAGTGGATTTTTGCGTGGCATGAGCATGAATGAATTGCAGATCACCCTCACGAAGCACCACGGTGTGACCCAGCGCTCCTAGATATTTTTCAAGATTAGTGACAAGCTTGCCGTCTTTTTTAATTTCAAAATCAAAACCAATAGAGTTACCCGATGCAATCGATGTGGAGTTTGGAATTAAAGTAACTTGATACGCGTCAAACGTTTTTGACTTCTCCGTAGTACCGATCGGTTGTGGTTTATAATTTGCCAAGGAGCCAACTCGAACATCCTGATATATGGTTACCGGTAGCTTGTCGCCATTAGGGTCCGTCTGACTTGCTGTTGGGATGAAATCTGCAAAGAGTTTATATTCACCATCAGTTGGCAATGTTAGGTTTGGGAGTGTAAATTCTCCAGTTTTCGATTCAAATTCTGGATGCACGTGTTGGAAATTTGCGAGGTCTTTTCTCACGACAATAAAGTGCATAAGCTTCTCGTGTACCACATCGAGGTCTTTGAGAATATTTCCTTGATCGTCAATAATCGAATACTTAAACGTGGCAGGGGTATTGGGCGCAAAGCTCGTAATATCAGCATTAGATTTTATGCAGTAGGAACGATAACTTTGAATCGGTTTGATATTTGTAAGATTGCCATCCGAACCACAATAAATTCCGTTAGTTGAAGCTACGTTATCTTTGTTTTTGCTTCCAACGATAATTACACCAAAAATAATTATACCTATTACTGCGATACCTAAAATTATTTTTTTCATATTTTATATAAAGAAAATTAATAGTAATGCCAAGATCGCCATTCCAAAGTCCTCAATGAGTGTCACGTAGGTAAGCGGCACTTTGAGAAATGTTCCGAGGCAAGCACACATGAACGGCTCGCGTCTTGCAACCTTAATGGCCACTCCCAAACCACTGAACGTCATGACTACAAATTCTACCCACAGGAGACCGATAGAGTGGAAACCGGCAAGTATAAGGAGTCCGAACCCAAGCTCAATGAATGGATAGACATACCCGTATCCGAACCATCTCTGTGCTAAAAGATCGTATGTGGAATATCCTTCGGCGAATCCTTTCAAATCCATAAACTTGAATCCGGCAAACACAAGAAAGAAGCCGGTCATGAAATTCAATGTGAATCCCGAAAGAGAAAATTGCCCAGTCCAAGAAGCAATCGCCGATACCACAGTAATCATGAGAACGATCACGATAAGTGGTATGTAGCTCTGCCACGTCAACACTCCCAAGCTTTTGTTGTCAGCATGATGAACTGCAGGTTTTGATTGGCTGTCTATAGCAACAAAAGCCATGCCGCACTTCGGACATCGGCCGGGGTTGTCGCTCACTATTTCCGGATGCATTGGGCAAATGTATTTAGCCATAAAATTTATTTAACCTCACACTCACATTCTTCCTCGTGTTTCTTGTACTTATGTATAAAGAAAAATACAATAACGCAAGCAAGTTTCGGGCCGGATATTTTGAAAAGTTTTTAGTATGATGCATACAATTATTTTTTCCTCTTCAGCTTATAAACTTTGAGTATCTCCTGCGTGGCTTGATCCTCTTTGCCATGCTTAATCTGGTGAATGAGGTGTGTGGTCAGATGATTCTCAAGTATTAAATCTTCAACGCCAGAGAGAGCTTCCTTGACCGCTCCGGTTTGGGTGATGATGTCGATGCAGTATTTCTTGTTATCGACCATTTTTTGCAGTCCACGAATTTGTCCTTCGATGATCTTCAATCTCCTTGAAGCTTTTGATTTGATGTCTTTTCGCATATACAGCCATAATACCTATATGGGGTATTTGATGCAAATCAAGAGCGTGGCTTATTACTCGTATCTCAATTCAATCTTGTCTTTATCCTTCATGACGTAACTTCCCAGCTCCGTATTTTCTTGACCATTGATTGTCATTTTCATACTCGTACCGAAAGAATTAATATCTTTGCCCCAGCTCTTAAAGAATTGCTCGAGAGTGATATTACTCTTGCGAACTAGGCCTTGAAATTCAAGGTGAATAACACCATTGGGTTCATGTGTATGAACCGGAGCCATAGATGACGGTCCAACACCAAGACTAGCCGGCATTTCCTGTTTGACATCCTTAACATATATCGCAATTTCAGGATGCCAGTGGAGACCATTTCTTGAAGCTACGTCTGATTCAGGAACAGGTGGTCGTGTAGCACTGTACCAGATCAAACCTCCAATAGGTAGCACTACAAGAGCCAGACCGATAACCCAGTTTAGAATTCGTTTTATTTCTCGTTTCTTGATTGCCGTTTCTCGACTCTCTAATTTTTCTTGCCGTTTAAGTTCGTTACGTTCTCTTTTAGTTAATTGTTCGTTAGGTTGATTATTTTCCATGTTTGTTTTGATCGTTCATGCTAGACATCATAATCATCATCGAGATCGGACACGCGAGAACAATTAGGAGCCATGCGTAACGAGCAAGTTGAGGAACAAATATATAAGCAAGAATAATTATTATTCCTATAACAAGTAGTACTTTTGGATTCAGGCACATTTTAAGAATTCGAGGTAATTTCATGTGAGTTAACGAATTTTACTCCACGTTTCACCCGCATCAGTGCTTTTATAAAGCGTACCGGAGTCTGCCGCGCTAAACACAATTTTTGGATCAGAAAGGTCAAATGCAATTGCGGCAACGTCAACTATGTTCGCATTGACCTCGGTAAACGTTTTACCCTCATCAATTGTTTTAAAAATACCATCTCTTGTTCCTACCAGCATTCTACTACGGTTTACTGGGTCGGGGACAAGCACATATATCGTGGCATTATCAGAAATACCATTAGTTTTCGTCCACCCGCAAAAACAGGCAAATGAGCTAAACAACCCACCGCCCGTTCCAGCCCAAAGGTATCCCACATTGGTGGTTTTATCAGTTTTCATGCTCCGATCCATAGAACTTGGGGTAGCCATATACCCAAACGCTCGAACCGAAGGATTGGTTGGTCCATCGTCAATACGATACCAGCTTTTTGCTCCATCTTTAGTTCCAAAAACTCCGTTATCTACCGAAAATGCATATAGGCGGTTTGTGTCTAGTGGATTGATAGCCAAGGCATGGATATCAGTTCCTTTAATTCCATTATCTGCTTTAGACCAGGTAAGTCCTCCATCGCCAGATTTAATAATTCCAACATCGTGACCTCCGGCATAGAGGGTATTTGTGTTTTGATCAAATGCAAAATTCATAAAGTCTTCTGCATTTACTTCGCTTTTCGTTTTAACCTTCGTAAAGGTTTTTCCTTCGTCAACACTTTTGAAAAGACCGTTATGGGTCCCCATCAGAATTGTTTTGTTAGTGGGGTTGCGAAATAACGAATGAATGTGACCATATGTTGGATTTTCTGCAATGATTTCTTCTTGTTCTTCGGAGGAAACTGAGGAAACCTTGGCAGGGACTTTAGTATTTTTCTGGATGAGATATATAGTGCCAATGAGAATTATTGCGACTACAATAATAATTGTAAGATGTTTAGATTTCATAAGATTAATGATTAATTTCATATTTATTAGTGATTAAATTTTACAGACCGCAGGATTTTGAATTTGTTTTGCGGCGAGATAGATAGAGACCGAGAGCAAGATTACTCCCAGAATGCCAAACTCACTGCCTCCGAGCGGAAAGAATGCTAATACACCCGACGCACCGGCTAACGTTAGGCTCGTAAGGAGAAATGAACCGCAAGCGGCACACCCTATTCCCAAGACTCCGCTCATAATGCCCAGAAACCCAGTGACAACTCCCTCTTGTCTGACTTCTTTGATTCGCCGTTTAAGAAAGTATGTGAGCATTGCGATATATATTCCAAAGAGAATAGCAATCATAATTGTGTAGAGAGCAGAAAGAACAGTAAAGTTGGTAGTGATCGATCCGATAAGCTGAATAGGCAGATTAATCTTACTTTCTGTCGGGACAGAGCTGTTAAACATCACACTTTTTATCAGTCCAAGATTCGGAAGCCAAACAGCAAACAGAAATACCGCTACTGTCACAACGACTGCCAGCAGAGTAAAGCGAGGGTTTCTGAATACTTTTTGTAGAGCTTCAAGAATCATGGCTATTGAGATGCAATGTCGATGAGCTGTTTGACGGCAGAGAGTGGTTGTGCGCCAGAAAGTGGATACTTTTTGCCATCTTTGCCGACCACGATGCTCCACGGCGTACCGTTGCCTCCTGTTGCAATTGCGTTCTGAACTTCCTTCTCGATATGAGCATCGTATTTAGTGCTCGCAAGACAGGTATTGAATTTAGTGACGTCAAATCCAATCTCCTTCGCAATTTGTGGCAATACAATGTCTACATCGGTTTGATTATTTGACGGCGTAAGTTCGAAAAATCGGTCTGTGTACTTCCAGAACGCGTCGTTACCACCAAGTTCCGCCGCACACTCCGAGGCAACAGCTTCTTTTCGCGCCTTTACTGGGTGAAGTTGGTCGAGGGGAAAATGTCTATACACCCACGCCACTTTTCCTTCCGTGCCGTATTCATCCATCACCTGATTCATTGTGTCGTGGAAACGCTTACAGAACGGGCACTCAAAGTCGGAATATTCAACTATTTTTACGAGAGCGTCCGGATTACCTCGTATGTGATCCTTCGATGAGACCGGGGTCATTTGCTCGAGATCTCCGGTTTGCTGCGCGACTGGTTGCTGTGGAGCGACTGCCGTATTGCTACTGCCAGTTTTTCCACCGCTGTAGAGCACTGCGCCAGCAATAAGAACTCCAGCGATAACCACAGCGATCGGTATGGCTAATGCGTTAGTTTGTGTCGAAGCTGGAGCCTCGAGCGTTTTTGTTTCGTGTTCAATGTGATGTTCCATAAATTAATGATGTTTATTTTTTTTAATATTTAGTGAAAGTATATATTACTTACTTTACCACATACAAAAAGACTCCGATTGGGGTCTTTTTGTATTATTGTTATTTAGGCTACACTCTTCAACATTTTTGAAAGCCTAGATTTCTTTCTCGAAGCTGTATTCTTGTCCAAAGTTTTACCTTTGACCGCCTTATCAAGCGCCTTCTGAACCTTAGGCATGAGAGCGAGAGCCCCTTTCTTGTCTCCTGTAGCAATAAGCTTCTTTAGAGACTTAATAGAGTCTACAGCTTTAGTCTTTCTTAATATATTGAACTTGCGTCGACGAAGCGACTGACGGTGGGCCTTCTTGGCTGAACTAGTGATTGGCATGAGAGGCATCTTAACAGACTTTGCCTTATAATGGCAATATGATCGCATTCCTATCAGGGACCGTACGTCACAAGGATCTCAACCTAGTTATAGTCGACGTTGCAGGTGTTGGTTATAAGGTTTTAGTTCCCACAGACGTTGCTCTCGAAGCTACTCTCTCTCAACCCATCTTCCTTTGGACGCATTTAGCTATCCGTGAGATCTCCCACGATCTATTCGGTTTTCTTGAAAAGGAAACTTTAGAAATTTTCGAACTTCTCATCACCATTTCTGGAATTGGACCAAAAACTGCTTTAGGTATATTAAATGTGGCCTCTCCTGCTACTCTTCGCCAAGCTGTTGGAAGTGGTGAGACTTCTTATCTCACTCGTGTCTCAGGTATTGGTAAGAAAAATGCGGAAAAGATAGTTCTCGAACTCAAAGATAAGCTCAAACATACGGACGAAGATACTTCAACAAGCTCAGCTCAAGTAAGATCAGAAGGTGATGCTCTTGAAGCTCTCATTTCCCTTGGTTACAGCGAACGTGATGCACGTGAAGCACTTAAGAAAGTCCCCAAGGAAGTAAGTGAAGTAAGTGCTAAGGTCAAACAAGCATTGAAGGTAATCTCACAGCATGCCTGAGCTACCGGAAGTTCAAACTACAGTCAATGGATTAAACGAAACGGTCAAGGGAAGGAAAATCCTTCAAGTTTCAAGTACTTACAACAGTCCTCATTATCGAAATAAGGAAGAAATCAAGAACCCAGAGTTTTTTAAAATTTTCAAAAAGGGAGTAATGGGCCAAAAGATTTTGAAAATAGAACGTAGAGCCAAAAATATTCTCATCCACCTCGAGAATAATCGCACCATTCTGGTCCACATGAAGATGACAGGATACTTTTTCTACAATCCACCCAAGGATACTAAATTCATCAGACTTAAATTTAAACTCGATAATACCAAAATCTTGGCATTATCTGACATGAGAAAATTTGCCAAGGTCACACTACTAGAAACCAAAACTATTTATGATTCCATTCATTTGAAAGATCTTGGACCAGAACCATTGGATAAAAAGTTCCAATTTACAATATTTAATAAACAATTAAACAAGAAGCCAAGAGGACGGATTAAACAAGTCCTAATGGATCCAAATATTATTGCTGGAATCGGCAACATCTACTCAGACGAAATTCTCTGGAGAGCCGGTATCCACCCTCTCTCTATTACAGGCGAGATTCCAGAGAGGAACCTCAAGCTGGCTTTCAAAGCTATGAAAAAAGTCTTGCAGAAAGGTATCGACTTCGGTGGTGACTCCATGTCTGATTACAAAAATATCAATGGCGAGAAGGGTAGCTTCCAAGACCACCATCGAGCCTATAAAAGAAATAAACAGAAGTGTTTGAAAAAGAATTGTAGGGGAATTCTAGAAAGGGTGATGGTGGGGGCGAGAAGTGCCCACTTCTGTCCTGTACATCAAATCTTATTTAAATAACCCAATACGTTACAAACCTCCGTACGTAGGTAAATAACGTATGTAAATTTAGATAAACGAAAAATGAACAAAAAGAAAGCTTGTATACTAATACTCGAAAATCTCCGAAGCGTTGAGAACACTGGCTCTATTTTTCGTACTGC